>CAJFUS010000094.1 GCA_904420235.1 Candidatus Neoanaerotignum tabaqchaliae | reverse complement strand
TTGATGTTTTTATTTTCTTACGCTTTTTTTGAACAGCAGTGTTATAAAATATATAACCGCCGATGAAAGAACCATTGTGGCTCCCGCCGAGGTTCCCATATAAAATGAGAGTATAAGCCCTGTCATACCGCTTATAACGCCTATAAAAAGCGATATGAAGTGATATTGTTTTGAGTTTAAGGCTATATTTCTTGCGGCCGCCGGAGGAAGTATTAAAAGTGAGTTTATTGTTAATATTCCTATCCATTTAACCGACAGCATTACCGAAACGGCCAGCATAACCACGAATATGTTTTCCATAAGGGCACAGTTTATGCCCCTGCTTGATGCCAAAGAGGAGTTTATGCTTACTATAAGCAGGCGGTTGTATATTATAAACCATATTATGTATGACGCTGTAAGCACAAGGGCCATATATAATATTTCGGATGGCGTAACTATAAGTATGTCTCCTATAAGATAAGAGGAGTATTTTGAAAAACCTCCGTTTTTTGACAGTATCACAATTCCAAGAGCAACAGATACAGATGAAAAAACGCTTATTATGGTGTCCGTTGAGGCAGTTTTGAATGATTTAACCCGACTTATGGCGAGGCCGAGAAATATGCCGAATGCCACCATACTTAAAACCGGGTTTTTAAGGCCAAGAAGTATTCCTATGGCTATTCCGGTAAAAGCGCTGTGGCCAAGGGCATCCGAGAAAAAGGCCATTTTGTTGTTAACGGCCATTGTTCCAAGAAGAGCGAAGAGAGGCGTTATTATTATAACAGCCAAAAGAGCGTTTTTCATAAATGTGTATTGAGCGAACTGAAATGGGAGAAGGCCGATTAAATTGTAGAGAGCTTCCATTTTTATACCTCCTCTGTGTAGCCGAAAGATGTTTTAAACTCGTTTGAAGAGAAAACCTCTTTTGTTTCGCCCTGTTTTATAACGGTTTTGTCTATTAAAACGGCTTTGTCGGCGTATTTTTTAATAAGGTTAAGGTCGTGGGAAACAAGTATTATGGCTATGTGATATGTATCTCTTACAGAGGTTATTTTTTTGTAGAACATATCAAGGCCTACGGCGTCAACACCGGAAACCGGCTCGTCAAGTATAAGCAAATCCGGCATAGGGTCAAGAGCCGTTAAGAGCATAACCTTTTGTATCTCACCGCCGGAAAGATTGCCAAGAGGTCTGTTTAAAAGATACTCGCAGCCGAGGGTTGCCAAAAGAGCTTTTATGTTGTTTATGTCCTGTTTTTTGGCTCCAAGCCAAAGGGGGCGTTTTGTTTTGGTTGAAAGCATAAAATCGGATACGCTTACAGGAGTGCTTTTATCAAAAACAAGCTGTTGGGGAACATATCCTATTTTTGGAGCCTTTATGGCGGCGTCATCATGGCTCTTAAAGGTTATTTTGCCATTGTGGGGCCTTTCACCAAGTATAGCCTGCAAAAGAGTTGTTTTTCCGGCGCCGTTTTTGCCTATTATAGCCGTAAGCTCGCCGCAGTGCAGAGTTATATTTATGTCATGTATTATTATGTCGCCTCGGTTTTCAACAGACAAATTTTCTATGTCAATGCGGCAAAGCCCGCAGTTGTTGTGATTAATCATTTTCGGCGGCCTCCTTTATTATTGATATGTTTTTTTCCATGGCATCGAAGTAATCGTTTGATGAAACGCCGTAAGTAAGCGGGTCAAGAATATATACCGGAGAGTTAATTTCTCTTGAAATGGCGTTGGCGAAGTTAAGACTGCTGTCATCGGCGCAGAAAATTGCCGATATGCCGGCTTCTTTTGCCCTATCGGAAATTTCTGCCATTTCCTTTGCCGTTGGGGATATATTCTCGTCAATTTCTATTGTGTATTCTATGTGCGCTCCGTTGTCCTCAAGCATATATTCAAAAGCCTCGTTAAATGATATGGCGTTGAAATGCTTTGAATTGTCCTCGGTTTTTGCAAGGCTTTCGGCACGTGATATAAAATTATCGGCATTGTGGCTGAATATATCGGCGTAATCGGGATATATCTCCGAAAGTCCGGAGCATATGTTTTTTGCCTGAGTCTGAACCATTTCAAGGCTTGTCCAAATATGGCTGTTTGCACCGCCATGATCGTGTCCGTCATTATGACTGTGGCCTTCGGGAAGTTCACTGTTAAGACCCTCTGAAGAATCTATTATTTTTACGCCTGTGTTTTGGGAAGCCTGTTCCATAAAGCTATTTTCCATGCCGGAGCCGTTTATAACAAATACTGATGCTTGGCTCATAAGACGCACGTCTGTTGTTGAAAGCTGATAATCGTGCAGACAGCCTGTTTGAGGCTGCGCCATATTTCTTATTTCAAGGCCGGAACCGTCAGCTATAAATGATGTTATAAGATATATTGGATAAAACGACGTAAGCACAAAGCTGCTTTGTTCACTTTCGGAATGGTTTGCTTTACAGGAGCTTAGGACAAACGGAATTAGTATAATAAATAATAAAACCGCTTTATTAATCTTTTTTAACATTTATTTCCTCCAATTAACTGCTTTAAAAATCTTGTAATAGATTTTATGTTTATTTTATATCTTTGTCAACATAAAATGGGTTGATGGCAGGTTATAAAAGCTGAATGTGGGAGTATAAAATGCTTTTTTGGTGTTAATTGGCTTTTAAATGGCTAAATATTGCGAAGATTTAAAAAATTAGATTTGCAAGGATTTTATCAGATGTGTTTATAAAGATATTATCGAAAAAGAGCTGTTGTTAACGTAAAAAAATTGTGATATAAATATTATAGTATTTCATGTTATTTTTAAGGAGGGCGGTTGTTTTGGAAAAACGGTATACTGTAAGAAGCTTTAACGGCAAAAGCCCTGTTATACCAGAAAGCTGCTCCATATTTGAGAATGTGTCTATATATGGAGATGTTGTTTTTGGTGAAAAATGCGTTGTTATGCCAGGCTGCGTTATAAGGGCCGAAACCGGCAGAATTGTTATTGGCGACAATACCAATATTCAGGACTTGTGCTGTATACACACTGACACTTATGAGGGAGCGGACGTTATTATAGGAAAAAACGTTACAGTTGGACATATGGCGCTGCTTCACGCCTGTCGTGTTGACGATGGAGCTCTTATAGGTATGGGTGCCGTTGTGCTTAATGGGGCCCATGTTTGCAAAAACGCTATGGTTTCGGCAGGAGCCCTTGTTACTCAAAATACCGTTGTGGAAGAAGGAAGCCTTTGTATTGGGGTTCCGGCTAAAACAAAACGTCATGTTTCCGATGCGGAAATTAAAGACATGGAGGACACAATTGAAGAATACGCCAATGTGGCTGATGCGTATTTAAAAGACGAAGGGGGATTTTAACTTTGGCATACTCATACAAAACAAGAGGTATATGCGCCTCGCAAATTAATTTTGATGTACAGGACGGAAAGGTTAAAGACGTTAAGTTCTTTGGCGGTTGTCCTGGAAACCACATAGGTATAGAGCACCTTGTGGAAGGAATGAATATTGACGATGTTATAGAAAAACTTAAAGGTGTAACATGCGGTCCAAGAAGCTCATCTTGTCCGGACCAGCTTGCCTGCGCCCTTGAGGAATATAAAAAGATGAATAAATAAAAATCTGCCATAACTAAAAGGAATTTTCCATTTTTTGGCTGAAGTGTGGAGATTTATTTAAAAAATATTTATTAAGCCCGCTTTGAATTAGCCTGTTTTTGGCTTCATTTTGAGCGGGTTTAATTTTTTGAAATATCCGAAATAACACTTATTATAAAATATGTGTGACATTGGTTTGATATGAAAATGTCAGTTAAAAATAAACGCACCA
>CAJFUS010000093.1 GCA_904420235.1 Candidatus Neoanaerotignum tabaqchaliae | reverse complement strand
GTTATTTCAATGCTTTCCTATGGCCGGCCTTCTGTCCTCAATATCATCGCAGCCAATAAGGAGGGCTTCCTCTGTAGGATGCATGATATTAATAATTTCAAGCACAGCGCTTTTTACGTTTCCGTTCTCATCAAGGCCGCGGACCACCACCGTGTGCATAGTTTCTGGTATTCTTGGAATAACGGTTACATCAACATTTTTTACTCCGTCTTTTAGCGACATGTCCTCAACGGCAATCTCAATTCGACCTGTTCTGAGAGACTGCATTTTTGCCGACGTAAGATTTTCAAGTCCCCTTATCTTTACGTCAACAGGATTTTTACTCTCAATACCGGCAGATTTAATTTTCTCCATAAACTCTGGAAGCGTTGTGTGCATTAATCTCATTTATCATCCCACCTTTTTAATATTGCACTAAAATAAATACAAAATGTATAGGTCAGATAATACCAAAAACTTCTTTTTATTGTCAAACACAAAATATTTTCAGATTTTAATTTTTTTATGTGTATATTTTTTAATATTTATAGCTTTAAATACATTTATTTATAATATTTATTCATATTTGCGTTTAAAAAAATAAATTTTTAAATATTTTAAATAAAAAAATAACTGTTAATTATTTTACAGTTTCTTTAAATATGCCTCATTATTGTTAATAAATTAAAGCATTAATATTTTTAATAGCAATTAAAAATAAAATATATTTCACTATTTTTTCTGAATGTTATAATTAAGTAAATACATTAATCATGGTATTAATCACTATTATATGTTTTAAAAACTTTCTTCAATTGAATAAAAAATTATACATCAAATATTTTATAAATCGATATTAATATCAATAAAAATCAAGTATAAATTTCATATTTCGTAAATACCGGCTGTCTATAAATATTTTTATTTGATATGTGTTTTAATAAATTTATCAGGCCATGCCATAATAAAACAGTTATATTTACACGATATGCGCAAAAATAAATAACGGCCGCAATATTTTACAGTCGTTATTACTTTTAATATAAATATTTATTTTTAAAAAATTTCAGTTATAAAAACATAAAATATTATTTCCTTTTATACAAACAATAAACCTACTTAAATTTAATTCTTAGCTTCATAATATAAAAATGTAAAAATTTCCGCCAGCATTGATATAACAAAGGCAAAGGCCAGTCCAACACTCATGGCAATAAATCCCTCATATCCCGAAACTTTTCCCATTGCCAACAAAGCAAGCATAAGAATAAAAGATATGCCTTGAGTAAGCTGAAAAGCACTGCTCTTTGACTTTAACTTAATTAACCTGTTTCTCTCGTCTAACTCGTCAATTTTGTCCTCTTTCGCCATTTTTTGTGAAATGCTGCGCATAACCGAGCCAAACCCCAGCATAATTAAAGCCAGTATTAAAATAACACTCTGTATACCCATATCATTATTAATAAACTTCGCAAATAAAGTGAATACACCTAAAAATAACATAAAGATACCGGAAATAAATACTTTTCTATTATAAATCTTCATACTTCTTATCCTCCAATTCCTTATTTTCTTTTAGACAACATAGCTCCTCCACAGTTACATCAAATATCTGTGCTATTCTGTATGCCAGCATAAGAGACGGACTATACTGTCCTTTTTCTATTGAAATTATTGTTCTTGAAGAAACATGAACCAAATCAGCTAATTGCTGCTGTGTCATTTTTGCCTTTGTTCGCATTTCTTTTATTTTTGTTTTCACACATTTCCTCCTATATATGAAGTTTACTTCATGTTAACATTATAATTGAGGAAAGTCAACAATAATATGAAGTTTACTTCATATATTTAAACTGATATTAAAACTGCAAAATGTAGTAGTCCTATTAATAAATAAAGAAACAAATTGTAATTTAACAATATAACTTGACTACTTTTAAAATATATGACATAATAATATAAACGTGACATGTCATAATATAAAGAGGTGTGTAAATATGGCTCAAAAAATAATTCATGGTAATATGACTCTTGCAGAACAAATCAAATCAAGACGAAATGAACTTGGTTTAACTATTGAAGAGGCAGCTATAAGGGCTGGAGTAGGGACAAAAACATGGTATAGATATGAGACAGGTAAATCTATACGTAAGGATAAATGTAAAGGAATCTGCAGGGCATTAAACTGGCGCATTCTTCCAGGAAATGATATAAAAATTAATGATAGTATTTCCACTCAAGAATATACAAATCACGAGGCGTGGTCTTCATTTTTATCAAACAACTTTGGATATAGCGCTGCTGTATCCTTTGCAACTGGCAGTGATATACTGCTTGACCAAATTAAAGATGATTTGTCAGAACTTGCTTCCATGCCCGCAAAGTCTCATATTGGTCAATTAAGCATCTCATGGTTAAGCGATAATCTTCCAGAACAGTTCTTGATGTATTATGACTACAATTTTCTATACCAAATGAAATGTGTTCTACAAAAAATGAGAGAACGTGCAAAATATGGTTATTCAATGGAAGCGCATAGTGTTATAGAAGAATTAATTCTTTACCTTTGTAGTGAAGAAGCAGCCGTCCTAATTGAACTTAGCGACGAAATTAATGAAAAATCATCTTATACCGAAGACTGGGTATTTGATTTATTTGGTGATATGGACATAATCACCTTTCTTTACTCCGGTCTATACTTAGATTCAAATCACTCATATCATTTTAAAAATTGGAGTAAACAGCAATTCCACACAGAGAAAAGTGAATAAATGTTTATATAAAAACCCTATTTTTAAAAAGAAAAGGAGTGAAAATATGTTTGAGCAAATTAAATGGGAAGAAGTCTATTCGCTTTGGAATTATAGCAATTACAATTTTTCAGAAATTCTTTCCGCGCCTATTACTGTTGAAACAGTATTTGTAGAATATAAAAAAGATGGATATATCTACGGATTTGACTGGCTTCAAAACGAAGATGCTCAGGAAAGAAAAAAGCTTATAAAAAATAATCCTGAAGAATTTCTGTACTTCACAAAACCAACAAATAAGGGAACGATTCAAACTGCTCAAATGTTAGTAGAATCTCAAAGCAATGAGGAATTAGCTGCTGTTTGGATTGCAGCCAATGCTAAAGAACTGTATGAATATAAAATTGGAAACGGTGTTACACACTATTCATACATAGTTTATGGGTCTATGAAAAAAAGTCTGTAAAAGAGATTCTTCTATGATAAGATTGGGTGAAAGGCTTAAGAATGAGCTTTTCACCCTT
>CAJFUS010000092.1 GCA_904420235.1 Candidatus Neoanaerotignum tabaqchaliae | reverse complement strand
CAATGGAATATTGAACATCCGTGGCGTTAACGCACAACACAACGGACGAGCCGTTTTCATAAATCCGTGAATATACGGCCGAGAAATTGTCTTTCACTTCGTTATTCCAATAATCCGCGTAGAAAAACATTATTGAAAAAAGAAGCTGGCTGTTTTGCGGAGTGAAAAAATTCAGTACGAAATATTTCTCATATTCATTTTTTACTATGTCAAAATCATCTTTGATATATCCGTCGGGCGTTAAAATGTATATGCCTTCGTCATTATCTTCATACAGCATTTTTTCCGATTCAACAAGGCTTATGTTTTTTGCCGCGCCGTTCCATTTAACATTTAAATTTAAGCATTCTGCAAGGGCGCGGATTGGCACAAACATGCGTCCGTCAATTATTTCGGCTTTTCCGTTAAGTTTAGTCGGATTATTGTTTGAGACAATAAAATCATAGCCGCTTTTAAAAGAAAGTTTTTGATTTTCTTTGCTTAAAACCGCTGTTTTTGCACTGTCGTTCCATTCTAAGTTATAACCGAAAATTTCGGCGGCATAACGCACGGATATTAAAGCGGTATTGTTATTAATATGTATGCTGTTTTCGTCTGATGGCAAAGCGTTGCCGTTCAGGCATAGGGATATGTTTTCGGCGGCAAAAGCCGGGGACGATAAACTTAAAGCACTTAAAATTATAATTAAGATTCTTTTCATTTAATAACCCCTCTCCTCTTTAAAAATTTTATAAACTTCATTGGCCGAATTTTACATAAAATGAAACTCTGTACATAAAGTATAGTTTAAAAATACCTTATGCGCAAGCAGAATCAGATGATTTTTATTATAAAGAATTTTAAAGGAGTTTCGGCTGACTGCGGGCCGAAGAAATATTTCCGGCCGTTTCGGGATTGGTTTTATAATATAATTTTAATTTTATATAACGAAAAGTTTTATAAAAACATTTTCAATAAGGCACTAAATATGTATAATTTATTATGAATACAAAATTTAAATAAAAGGAATATTTAACTTTGATATATTTTGGAGGTATACAATGGTTAAAATAAAGGAACTTTCAAATGGCATACGGGTTGTGATGGAAAATCTTCCCTATGTGCGCAGCATATCATTTGGTATATATGTAAAAAATGGCTCCAGCTGTGAAAGTGAGGATTTTGAGGGCATATCGCACTTTATAGAGCACATGCTTTTTAAGGGCACGGAAAAAAGAAGCGCCAAACAAATAGCCGAGGACATGGACGAGCTTGGAGGCCAAATAAACGCATACACAACAAAAGAATATACATGTTATCACACAAGAACTTTGGATACTCATTTTGACAAGGCCCTTGATATTTTAGGCGATATGTTTTTAAACCCTAAATTTGACGAAAACGATGTAAAGAAAGAGCGCAATGTTATAATTGAGGAAATAAATATGTATGACGATGACCCAGAAGAGCTTGTTCAGGACATAATTCAAGGAATAACCCTTAAGGGAACAAGGCTTTCTCATCCCATACTTGGAACGGCCGAAAAAATATCGGCCTTTAATTCGGAAATAATAAAAAATTATTTCAAAGAAAACTATGGAAACGACAAAACTGTAATATCTGTTGTGGGCAATTTTGAGCCGGATATTATGCTTGAGAAGCTGGAAAAAACCTTTGGAGCGAAAGCTGAAACTGAAAGCAAAAGCGCTGAAAGCCTCGATATTTCAGGATACAGCCAAGCCGTTATGGCCAAGGAAAAGGATACGGAGCAGCTTCATATATGCATAGCCTTTCCGGGATATAAAAGAGAAGATGTTATGAAATATCCCTACACCATTATGAATACTGTTTTCGGTGGAGGAATGAGCTCTATGCTTTTCCAAAAAATAAGGGAGGAAAAGGGTCTTTCGTACTCAATATACAGCTTTCCTATGGCCTTTGAAAGTACAGGCCTTTTTATAATATATACAGCGTTAAATCCATCACAAGCCAAGGACATGTGCATTGCTTTAAAGGAGTGCATAAAGGATTTAAAAACCAACGGAATATCCGAGGAGCTTTTAAGAAAAACAAAAACACAGCTTATAAGCAATTTTATAATAGGAAATGAAAGCACTTTAAACCGCATGACGTCAAACGGAGTTTCGTTTTTAATGAACGGCTTTGTTAAACCGCAGGAAGAAATAATAAAAGAGGCGGAAGAGGTTACGCTGAACAGCGTTATAGAAGCGGCAAATTATGTTTTTGATATGGAAAAGGCATCAATAGCGGCTGCCGGAAATATAAGCGGCGTTGATTTTAATGAAATGCTCGGCATACTTAAAGAATAATAAGCGCCTGTTTGGGGATACTTGTTTATAATAATCTGCTTAAGAGGTGATTAAATGAAATTTTTGGACTGGGTATCCCTTACGCTTGTTATTATAGGCGCTCTTAACTGGGGGCTTATAGGCTTTTTTGATTTTGACTTTGTTAACGCCGTTTTTGGAAACAGCTTTGGATTTGTATCAAGGATAATTTTCGCGATAGTTGGCTTAGCCGGACTTTACTGCCTAAGCATATACGGCAGGCTTGACGCAGTTTATTCATCAAATCAAATTAAACGTCAGCATTAATGCAAAAAGGCGCGTATTTTGTTTACGCGCCGGTATTTTTGCCATGATATGGCTTTTAAACAATTTTTTGGTCGCATAAAGCAGTAAAAAAAGTTCTTATTTTTAAAGTATTTATTTGCCATAAATAGAAAAAAATGTTATAATCTAATATCATTTTTATTATTTAAGCTTTAAGGTGGTAATTGGCATGAAATTTACTAAAATGCAGGGCTGTGGCAACGATTATGTATATATAAACATGTTTGAGGAAAAAGTGGACAATCCCAATAAACTGGCCGTTGAAATGAGCGACAGACATTTTGGTGTCGGCTCTGACGGACTTGTACTTATATGTCCAGCAGATAACGCCGATTTTACAATGCGTATGTTTAATTCAGACGGTTCAGAATCGGAAATGTGCGGCAACGCCATAAGATGCGTTGGAAAATATGTTTATGACAGAAAACTTACAGATAAAACTTCAATTTCTATAAATACTTTGGCCGGAATTAAATATCTTGAACTTCATATTGGAAACGATGGCACTGTTGACACAGTTACAGTGGACATGGGTGAACCTATACTTGAGGCTGAGAAAATTCCTGTTGTAAGCGATAAAAAGCCTGTAATAGACGAAGAAATAAAAATATTGGACAAAAGTTTCAAATTCACTTGCGTGTCAATGGGAAATCCCCACGCCGTTACATACGTAGAGGACGTTAAAAACTTTGATGTTGAGAAATACGGCAAAGTTGCCGAAATTGACGGACATTTTCCAAATAGAGTTAATGTTGAGTTTGTGGAAAAAATATCCGATGATTTTCTTAGAATGAGAGTGTGGGAAAGAGGAGCAGGTGAAACTTGGGCCTGCGGAACAGGAGCATGCGCCACTGTTGTGGCGTCTATACTTAAAGGAGTATGCGTGAGAAAAACAACGGTTGGCCTTAATGGCGGAGACCTTATAATAGAGTGGAAAGAGGAAAACAATCGTGTTTATATGACTGGGCCGGCAAGGTATTCTTTTGACGGCGTTTGGTTAAAGTGATTTTTAAGGAGGGTTTTTAATGGCTGAAAGTTACATTCAAAATCTTATAGCCGAAAGAATAGGCGGAAACAAATTTGGAAAAGACACTGTTTTGTATAAATTTGAGAAAATTAAAAGGGCAAGAAGAGCCGCCGTTGAGGCGCACCCTGACGTTGCCGTTATAGACCTTGGCGTTGGAGAGCCTGACGCCATGGCCGATGAAGGCGTTGTGGCAACTTTGGCTAAAGAAGCCGCCAACTGGGAAAACAGAGGATATACCGACAATGGACGTGAGCCGTTTATGAGAGCCGCCGCGGAGTATATGAACAATGTATACGGAGTTGAGGGCATAGACCCTGAAACGGAAGTGCTTCACTCAATAGGCTCAAAACCGGCTTTGGCCATGATACCGCAGGCATTTATAAATCCGGGAGACGTGGCCCTTGTTACAGTTCCTGGATACGGCGTGCTTGCCAACATGACAAAATGGCTTGGCGGCGAGGTTTATAACCTTCCGCTTCTTGAAAGCAACAAGTTCCTTCCGGACTTTGACAGTATTCCGGAAGATATACTTAAAAGAGCCAAACTTCTTTATATAAATTATCCCAACAACCCTACGGGCGCTTTTGCCTCGGAAACGTTTTTCAGAAAAGTAGTGAGATTTGCAAAAAAGAATAAAATTATCGTTATACAGGACGCGGCTTATGCGGCCCTTACATTTGACGGTGTTAAGCCTTTAAGTTTCCTTTCTGTAAAAGGTGCTAAAGACGTTGGAATAGAGATACATTCTCTTAGCAAGGCTTTTAACATGACAGGCTGGAGAATGGCTTTTATGGTTGGAAATCCTCTTGTTATAAAAGCTATTGCCTCTGTTAAGGATAACAACGACTCGGGACAGTTCCACGCTATTCAGCTTGCCGGAAAATATGCCCTTGAGCATCCGGAAATTACTGTTGCTACCGCTGAAAAGTACTCAAGGCGCCATGATATGCTTGCTAAGACACTTAAAAAGCTCGGTTTTGCGGCTAAAAAACCAAAAGCGTCTTTTTATATGTATGTTAAAATACCTAAAGGAATTAAAGGCGGACAGAAATTTAAAACAGCCGAGGATTTCAGCCAGTGGCTTTTAAGGGAAAAACTTATATCAACTGTGCCTTGGGATGATGTGGAGCCCTATGTGCGCATGTCTGTAACATTCCTTGCTTTTGGTGAGGAAGAGGAAAAGAAGGTTATGGAAGATATTTACAACAGACTTTCAGATGTTGAGTTTGAATTTTAATTTTTATAAAGAGCCTCTGTTTTAACAGACACTGACATAAAACAAACTGAATGAGCATGCAGGTAAGTTAAGGATTATGAAAATGCCTGTATGCTCTTTTTGTTTATTGCTTTTGATTTTTGAGTTGTTTATTGAATGTTAAATAAAGTATTTCTAATTATTAAGTCAAAATATCTTAATAATTATTTTTGGTTTAAATTATTAAATGGGGTGAGTTAAATGGCTGATAAAGTTCAGCTTCATTCCACGGACGACGTGAAGGAAAAGGTTATAGTAGTTGGAGTTGACATAAACGGAAATGACAAAAATGTTGAGTCTTGCCTTGACGAGTTGGAGCTTCTTATTGACACCGCAGGCGCCGAAACGGTAGGAAGGCTTATTCAAAAAAGGGAACGAATAAACCCAAGGCTTTATATCGGGACGGGCAAGGTTGAGGAGCTTAAAAACATGGCCATGGAGCTGGGAGCCACCGGCGTTGTGTGCGACGACGAACTTTCGCCGGCTCAGATGAAAAATTTAGAGGAAGCCCTTCAGCTTAAGGTTATGGACAGAACGATGGTTATACTTGATATTTTCGCCGCAAGGGCGGCTTCAAGCGAGGGCAAAATTCAAGTGGAATTGGCTCAGCTTAAATACAGGCTCACAAGGCTGGCCGGACTTGGGGCATCTCTTTCCCGCCTTGGCGGAGGTATAGGCACAAGAGGACCGGGAGAGAAAAAGCTTGAAACCGACAGAAGATATATTAAAGACAGAATAGGAGAACTTAAAAGCGACCTTGATGAAGTCAGAACTCACAGAGAGCTTTTAAGGAACCAAAGAAAAAAGAAAGGCTCAGTTGTTGTTTCGCTTGTGGGATATACAAACGCCGGAAAATCAACAATACTTAACGGCATAACAAATGCCGGTGTTCTTGAGGAGGACAAACTTTTCGCTACCCTTGACACAACAACAAGGGCAGCTCAGCTTCCGGGAGGAACATATATAATGCTTACGGATACGGTAGGCTTTATACAAAAGCTGTCGCACCACTTGGTGGAAGCCTTTAAGGCAACTCTTGAGGAACTGAAGTATGCCGATATACTGCTTCATGTGGTGGACGCCTCGGACCCGTCGGCGGAGGAACACATGAAAGTTGTTTACAGCACTCTTAAAGACCTTGGCTGTGAGGGAAAGCCGGTTATAACGGTGTTCAACAAAATGGACAAGGCCAATATAATTCATGTGCCTAACGACAGCATATGCGTTTCATCTGTAAACATATCCGCCAAAGACCCTGACGGCCTTAACGCTCTTCTTGCCGAAACGGAAAGAGTGCTTAAAACTTTCCGAAAACTTACGAAAGTTTTGATACCATACTCTAAAGGAAATCTTTTAAGCTTTATTTATGGAAAATGCGAAATTGTGAATGAGGAACATACGGAAAACGGAACAGTTATAGAAGCTTACATGGATGATGAAACATTGCTGAGGCTTAAGGAATTTATAATTGATTAAAAATCATATATTTCAATGTGATAAATTAAAGGCATTAGTTTTAGATTGCGTCGTATTGCTTTTTATAGAAATATTTTGAAATTTAGGAGTTATTAACTATTTAAACAATAAAATTTACTGTGTTTCTACATTTTGCTATAATGTATTAAACACAAAATTACGGCTAATTAATTAAGAGTATAACAGGCAAAGCGGCCGTTATAAAAACGGCCGCCAAATTTAAGCTGTTTTAAATTATTTTCCTTGCTGGCTCTGTAAGTGAAGCCATTGTAGCCGACATACCTTTTAAATATAAAACAGACATAGCTGGATTTTCTGCTGAACCATAAAGCTTTAAAAGGTCGGGCATAATTTCAAAAACCTTCTTTTTGGCTTCCATGTTGTCATCGTCAAACACAACTTCGCCGGTTACTCTTAAAAATCTTGTGTCGGGAGCCATTGAGCAGAACTCTATTTTAGGATTTGCCTTAAGCTGTTTGTAGACATTTTTGTTTTTGGCGGTTACCATGTAAAATTTTCCGTCAAAAATCATGTGAAAGCCGAAAGGCCTAACTCTTGGCTGACCGTTATCGTCGGTCGCTATATAAAACATAGGGTTATTTTTTAAAAACTCAAGCATTTCTTCCATAAAAAATACTTCCTTTCGTTTTTTATTTATTTAAAATCGGCTAAAGATATACCGCCGTTAACTCCCCAGTTTTCTTCAGGCTGTTCGTTTATAAAAATAAGTATGTTCTCTTTGGAAAAGAGCGTTTTTTCCTCAATAGACTCTACTATATTTTTGTAAAGTTCTCTTTTTGTTTCAGTGCTGCGGCCTTTGGCAAGCTGTATTTCTATAAATACTTCGTAATTATCCTTAAGCTCAAACAGGTCTTGGTCATATCTTAAAACCCTTATGTTTCTGTCTGATGACTTAAGGCCAAGGGTATTTTTAACAGCGTTCATAACTATATTTTTAATAGATACAGCCGTTTCAATTTTCCATTTGTTTCCCATTTCTATTTTTATTGCAGGCATAATTTTCACCTCCTGTAAAATAGATTTTACTCCAAAATATTTATAAAGTCTATATTCACTTTGAATATATTTAATTTTTTAAGGTGAAAATAATATTTTTTATAAAATAAAAAGAAGGATTTAAGTGAAAAGTGTAGTATTTATAAATAACTGGATTAATTGCTTTTTGTTGTTTAAATAGGAGGTGTTTTTTTGCTAAGAGAACATCAGGAAAATCTTGAGATTTCACTTTTAAGTGAAAACGCGGCCAAAAGCGCCTTTACAAAGGGAAGACTGAAAGAAGAGGAAAAATGCTCTATAAGAACCGATTTTCAGAGGGACAGAGACAGAATTATACATTGCAAAGCATTCAGGAGAATGAAACATAAAACACAAGTTTTTATATCTCCTGAGGGCGACCATTATCGCACGAGACTTACACATACTCTTGAGGTTTCACAGATAGCCAGAACAATAGCAAGGGCTCTTAGGCTTAACGAGGATTTAACCGAGGCAATAGCACTTGGACATGATTTGGGCCACACACCCTTTGGCCATGCGGGAGAAAAAACACTTAATGAAATATGCAAAAACGGTTTTAAACATAATAAGCAAAGCCTTAGGGTGGTGGACAGGCTTGAGAAAAACGGAGCCGGACTTAACCTTACCCTTGAGGTGCGCGACGGGATAGTTAACCACAGAACGGAGGGGAAACCGTTCACTTTTGAGGGACAGATAGTGCGTCTTTCGGATAAAATAGCATATATTAATCACGATATAGACGACGCTCAAAGGGCCGGAATTATGAGCGAGACCGACATACCTAAGGATATTATTGATATGGT
>CAJFUS010000091.1 GCA_904420235.1 Candidatus Neoanaerotignum tabaqchaliae | reverse complement strand
GTTATATCCAACTATATGGAAATAGACGAAGATGAGCTTGACATAAACATTACTCAAACGCGTTCCGAAGACAACTCCGGAACAGTACCTGTGCTTTATGCGAACATACCTATAAAAAGTATGCGCAGAAACGCAAATTAAAAAGCTAACTTTGGCAGGCCGCGCGTTTATTATACGGCCTGCCTTTTAAATATTCGGAGAAAGAAATGATTAGACTTAACAAATATAAAAATCTTGACTGGTATCTTATAATAGCCGTTGTTGCCCTGTCAATATTTGGAATAATTTGCATAGGCTCGGCAACCCATATAAACCTTGGCGAAAGCCGCTCAACCTACTATTCTCAAATAGTTTGGGTATCCGTAGGCGTTATTATAATGTTTATAGTGGCAAATGTTAATCTTGAATTCTTCAGTAATTTTTATAAATATATATACATTTTTAATATTATTTTGCTTGTGGCCGTTCTTTTGATAGGCACCGAGGCCAATGGCGCCACCAGGTGGATTTATTTTGGGCCTGTTGGAATACAGCCATCAGAGTTCTCAAAAATTATAATTATATTTACTCTTGCAAAAGTTATTGACAAAAACCGACAAAGGATTAATAATAAAATTATATTAGTGGAAGTATGCCTTTTTGTGTTAATTCCAATATTGCTTATACAAAAACAACCATCGCTTTCAGCAAGCCTTGTGCTTTTTGCCATACTTGCCGTTGAGCTTTTTGTGGCTGGGCTTGATTATAAGTATATTGGAATAGCTTTAGCCATAGTTGTTCCCATAATTTTGTTTATAGTGTGGGATGTATTAAGAGAAGACCCAATAATAATTGACAAAATACTAAGGCCCCATCAAATTACCCGTATACTCACTTTTCTAAGGCCTGAGGCCGACCCCGACAATTACTACCAAACACTTAAATCAATAAGCGCAATAGGCTCTGGCCAACTTATGGGCAAAGGATTATATGAGGGTACCCTTAATCAATTAAGCTATCTTCCCGAGCCCTATAACGACTTTATATTCTCTGTTATAGGCGAGGAATTTGGATTTATAGGCTGTGTATCGGTATTGGCTGTGCAATTTTTCATAATATTTAGGTGCACACTTACCGCTCTCAACTGCCGCGACAAATTTTTACAGCTTGTAGCAGCCGGAATTATTGGAATGATAGCCTTTCAAACATTTGTAAACACAGGAGTGGCTACTGGAATGCTTCCAAACACGGGAATGTCCCTTCCTTTTGTAAGCTATGGCGGAAGTTCCATGTGGACTAATATGGCAGCAATAGGACTGATTTTAAACATTAATCTTAAGCAATCTAAATCATTATTTGAGGAGGTTTGACAACATGAATATAGCATTAATCGCGCACGACAATAGAAAGAAACTCATGGAAAATCTCTGTATAGCCTACAGGCATATTCTGTCAAAACACACATTATACGCTACGGGAACAACAGGAAGACTTGTTGAAGAAGCTGCAAATATTACTGTTCACAAATATTTGGCTGGTCCCCTTGGCGGAGAGCAGCAGCTTGGCTCACAGGTAGCGAGCAATGACATTGACCTTGTTATATTTTTAAGAGACCCTGTTTCACAAAAAAGCTATGAACCAAGTATAAACAGCATACTAAGACTTTGCGACATACACAACATTCCGCTTGCAAGCAACCTTGCCACAGCTGAAATTCTTCTTTTGGCTCTTGACAGAGGCGATTTAGACTGGAGAAATGTGGTGAAGTAATGCCAACAAAAATACTATTAGTATATTATTTAATTATTAACGTCGTTCTTTTTATACTAATGGGCATTGATAAGGCAAGAGCTAAAAAGGATAAGTGGCGTGTTCCAGAATCAACGCTGTTTATAGTGTCATTTTTGGGAGGGGCCATAGGCGGCTTAGCCGCTATGCGTGTGTTTCATCATAAAACACGAAAATCAAGCTTTTTAATAATATATATTATTTCTCTTATCCTTCATTGCGCCTTAGTTTTTCTTCTTTTTAAAAATAATTATATATAATACCCGCTTAACAAAATGCGGGTATTTTTATATTCCCTAACATCTTTAATTCCTTTTTTTTGGTAATTAATACTTGGATTAACCAACTTTTAGAAGGCAATATTTTTAATTAAAAAACAGCAGTTTAATTATAACAAGAATTGAATATCTTGAAATTAAACGCCAGATAAACGCTTATAAATTCCTAACTTCTTAGAATCTTTTAAAACATGCTATAAATACTATTGGATTATATCTGCATATATGGTAAAAGTCTGATTTACTGCATACATAATAAATGATGTTGTAATAAACAACTGTTTTATTTGTTTAATGGAAATGATTTCAAAAACATTATATTTTTTATGCAAAAATAGAAGCAGATTTTAAATCTGCTTCTATAATTTTTAATTACTTCTCAAAAATAGAGCATACCTCTTTATAGCTTTCAGGAGTTCCTATGTCGTAACACTCCTCATTAAACTTATAGGCATACACATCTTTTATTTTATAAAGCCATTCAACAAAGTGCCCAGGTGCGTCAGGTTTATTTCCCTCGTCTATATATTTTTTAAAAAGCGGCACTGTCTCTCTTTTATACATATATGTGGCATACACAACATTGTTTGATTTTGGATTTTCCGGTTTTTCCTCAATGTCAATAATTTTGCCCTTGTCGTCAATAAGCGCTATGCCAAACTGTTTTAACATCTCTTTGTTGTTAAAAGGCTTAACACATACACAGTCTTTGTCCTTTTCCCTAAAATATTTGTAATAATCAGCCAAGTCATATGTAAAATAATTATCTCCGGCTATTACCACAATATCATCATTAATGTTTTTTTCTTTTATGGTAAAAAGAATATCGCCTATGGCACCGCGTCGTGTTTCCTCAGTTGTTGTCCCGTCATCAATAATACTTATTGGTTTTGAACAAGTATGATTTTTAGCCCAGACATTAAAATTATTAGAGAACTTATGATTTGTAACAACATATATCTCATCTATGTCATCAATTTTTTCAATCTGGTCTATTATATAGTCCACTATCGCCTTGCCGTTTATCGGCAAAAGCGCCTTTGGCGTGTTAAGCGTAAGCGGGTATAGTCTTGTAGCGTATCCGGCTACAAGTATTATAGCCTTCATCAAATTCCCTCTTTTCTCTGTAAATACAAAATTTTAATAAGCCTATAAGGCATCAAAATACGCTTTTTTTATGTTATCCAGCTGTTTAGGAAGCTCACATTGAAATTCTTTTCCAAAAAGGTATGAAAGGAAACCATCTTTTTCTTTGAAAGCAATTTTATACGCATATAAAAACTGATTGTTAAGCCCATATTTTTCACGTATTTTTTTATTTACTCTTTCGTCACCATATTTTCTGTCTCCAACTACCGGATAGCCCATGGACCTTAGATGAGCTCTTATTTGATGCGATTTTCCTGTTATAAGCTCCACCTGAAGCAATGTAAAGCCATTTTTAACATAAACAGGGCTTATTTTTGTGAATATCTTACTGGCTCCGGGAACCTCTTTTTTCAAAACCTTAACTTGGTTTGTCTTTTCATCTTTAATGTGATAGCCAAAAAACTCTTTAGAATCTCTTATTTCGCCGCTTACCATTGTAATATAAAACTTCTCAATTTTCTTATAAGCTATGGCGCTGTTTACAGCTTTAATGGCCTGTAGGTTTTTTCCGGCTATAACTATTCCTCCGGTATTTCTATCAAGCCTGTTGCACAAAGCCGGTGTAAATGTGTTTTCTTTGTCAGGCGTGTATTCGCCTTTTTCATAAAGATAATACAATACTTGGTCGATAAGTGTATCTTTGTCCTCCGAGCTTTGGGAATGTGACAAAAGTCCTGCTGGTTTCGTTACTATAAGAATGTTCTCGTCCTCATAAATAACGCCAAAATGCCTTTCAGCTTTATTAATCTTTTTTTCCTCCATAAAAGAGGCCATTGTTTCCTCTGAAAGATACATTTCTATTTTATCGCCTGATGATATAACCTCATTTCCCTCTGCTTTGGCTCCGTTAAGTTTAATACGCTTTTTTCTGAGCATTTTATATATAAATGACTTGGGAGCTTTATTAAAATATCTTAAAAGAAATTTATCAAGTCTTTGGCCGGCATCACTTTTTTCTATGTTCAGTTCTTTCATTATAAAACAGCCTCAATTAATTGTGTATCCAACTTAAGTAAGCGTTTATAAAGTTATCTATGTTTCCGTCCATAACTGACTGCACGTTTCCAGTTTCTTCTCCAGTACGGTTATCCTTAACAAGAGTATATGGCATAAAAACATAACTTCTTATCTGGCTGCCCCAACCTATTTCCTGCTGAACGCCTCTTATTTCAGCCAGCTTTTTCATTTGCTCCTCTATTTTAAGCTCAAGAAGTTTTGCTCTCAGCATTTTCATGGCAGTGTCTTTATTGCTGTGCTGGCTTCTCTCATTTTGGCATTGAACTACAATTCCAGTTGGGAAGTGAGTTATACGTATAGCCGATGACGTTTTGTTTATGTGCTGTCCTCCGGCGCCACTTGAACGATATGTGTCTACCCTTATGTCGTCCGGCTTAATTTCTATTGTAACATCATCGTCTATCTCCGGCATAACATCGCAGGAAGCAAATGACGTGTGCCTTCTTCCGGCTGAGTCAAAAGGCGATACCCTAACAAGTCTGTGAACGCCCTTTTCGCTTTTTAAATATCCATAGGCATTTTCGCCTGTAACCTGAAATGTTACGGACTTTATTCCGGCCTCATCGCCCTCAAGATAATCAAGGGTTTCAACATCAAAGCCCTTTTTCTCAGCCCATCTGGTATACATTCTGAACAGCATGCTTACCCAGTCGCAGGCCTCTGTTCCGCCTTCTCCAGCATGTAAAGTTACCATGGCGTTTTCTTTGTCATACTCGCCGTCAAGAAGAGTGCTTATTTTAAGCTTATCATAGCCCTCTATAAACTCTTCCTTAAGCTCTTTTGCCTCGGATAAAAGCTCCTCGTCCTCTTCCTCACTGCCCATTTCAATAATTGTGTAAATATCCTCATATTTTGAATGAAGACTTTCATAGCTCTCTATTTTCGCTTTAAGGGCCGCTGTTTGCTTAAGTATTTTCTTGCTTTTTTCCATGTCATTCCAAAAATCCGGGTCAGCGGCTATTTCCTCAAGTTCCTTTACTTTTTCCTTCGCTCCAGCGATGTCAAAGTAAATTCCCCATTTCCTCTAATTTTTCGTTGTATGCTGACAGTTCGTTGCCAATCTGGTCAAGCTCAAACATCAAAATCAACTCCTTTTAATTTTATAAATTTCTATTTTTAATGCCATTGTGGCAAAACAAAACCTTTATACGGCAATATCCCGCCATATTCCAACTATGGCAGGACATTCCAGCTAAAAATTATTTATCTTTTCCACAGCAGTTTTTATATTTTTTTCCGCTTCCGCATGGGCACGGGTCGTTTCTTCCAATTTTATTTTCATTTTTAACAGGTTCCTTTGCAACGGAATCATCTTTATTTGTAAACATCTGTCTTGGCTGAACAGGTTTAATCTCTATTGGGTTTTTAACAACCTTAACGTGCATAAGAGCCCTTACGGTTTCAAGCTGTATATTAAAACTAAGCTCATTAAACATGTCGTAGCTTACATATTTATATTCAATAAGCGGGTCTCTTTGAGCATAGGCATGAAGGCCTATTCCCTGCCTCATCTGGTCCATATCGTCTATATGGTCCATCCATTTTTGGTCTATAACCTTAAGCATTATATATCTTTCAAGGCCGCGCATACGCTCTTCAGTTTCGCCTTCCTCGGCTGTAGCGTTTATTTCAGCCTCTTTTGCGTCATAAAGAGCCTTGGCGTCCTCAAATATTCTTTCGGCAAGCTTCTCTTTGGTAATTGTTTTTTGTTCTTCCTCAGATATGGTTATAGGCTTCATAGGGAATATACGCATTAAAAACTCGTTAAGAGCGGCCATATCCCAATCCTCGGCATATTCCGAACCTGAAAGATGTTTTTCAACAGCTACGTTTATAACGTCTTTCATCATTCCAACTATGCTGTCGCGGAGATTTTCGCCGAATAGAACTCTTCTTCTTTCTCCATATATAATCTCACGCTGCTCGTTCATAACTTGGTCATACTCAAGAAGATGTTTACGAGTGGCAAAGTTATTGCCCTCAACTTTCTTTTGGGCGTTTTCTATGGCCTTTCCAAGCATTTTAGCCTCAATAGGCTCGTCCTCGTCAAGTCCAAGGGTATCAATAATTTTCATTGTTTTTTCGCCGCCGAAAAGCCTCATAAGGTCGTCCTCAAGAGATATATAAAATCTTGATTCTCCAGGGTCTCCTTGCCTTCCCGAACGTCCTCTAAGCTGGTTATCAATACGCCTTGACTCATGTCTCTCTGTTCCAATTATCTTAAGTCCGCCAAGTTCTTTAACGCCTTCTCCAAGCTTAATATCTGTACCACGTCCGGCCATGTTCGTGGCTATTGTAACGGCGCCTTTTTGTCCAGCCAAAGCAACAATCTCAGCCTCTTTTTCGTGATACTTGGCATTAAGCACCTGATGTGGTATTCCGCGCTTTTTAAGTATCTTGCTTAACTGCTCCGATTTCTCTATTGTAACAGTACCAACAAGAACTGGCTGGCCCTTCTCGTGGGCTCTTTCTATTTCGTCAGCAACAGCCTTAAACTTAGCCCTTTCGGTTTTATACACAATATCCGTAAGGTCTTTTCTTATAACAGGAAGGTTTGTTGGTATAACAACAACGTCCATGTTATAGATGTTTCTAAACTCGCCCTCTTCTGTTTGAGCGGTACCTGTCATACCGGATTTCTTTTTATATTTATTAAAGAAATTCTGGAACGTAATTGTGGCAAGGGTTTTGCTCTCTTTGTTTACCTTAACCCCTTCTTTAGCCTCAATAGCCTGATGAAGTCCATCGGAATATCTTCTGCCCGGCATTATACGTCCCGTAAACTCGTCTACAATAAGAACTTCATTGTCTTTAACAACATAGTCTTTGTCTAAAGCCATGTTGTAGTTAGCCTTAAGGGCATTGTTTATATGGTGAAGTATTTCCATGTTCTCTGGGTCCGTAAGGTTTTCAAGCTTAAAGAATTTCTCGGCTTTCTCAACGCCCTGCTGCGTAAGTGTAACCGATTTCATTTTCTCGTCAACAACAAAGTCGCCTTCCTCTATTATATCCTCTTTAATCATAGGATTTAAGGCGTCTTCCTCGTTTACTATGCGGCCTTTGGTAAGGGTTTTAACAAATCTGTCGGCAACCTCATACAGCACTGTTGAGTTATTTCCACTTCCAGAAATAATAAGAGGCGTTCTGGCCTCGTCTATAAGAACAGAGTCAACCTCGTCGATTATAGCGTACATAAGGCCTCTTTGCTGAACCATCTGCTCTTTTTTAGTAACCATGTTATCCCTAAGATAGTCAAATCCCAGCTCATTATTTGTGCTGTATGTTATGTCGCAGTCATAATTCATTCTTCTCTCAAGGGCATTCATGCTGTTTAATATACAGCCAACTGAAAGACCAAGGAACCTGTGAACCTGTCCCATCCAGTCGGAGTCACGCTTTGCCAGATAGTCATTTACAGTAACAACGTGTACTCCTTCACCCGTAAGGGCATTAAGATAGGCTGGAAGAGTGGCCACAAGGGTTTTTCCTTCTCCAGTTTTCATCTCTGCTATTCTTCCCTGATGAAGAACAATTCCGCCTATAAGCTGAACCCTGAAATGTCTGTATCCAAGTGTTCTGAAAGCGGCTTCCCTAACTGTGGCAAAGGCCTCTGGAAGAAGGTCGTCAAGGGTTTCGCCGTTTTTATATCTTTCTTTATACTCGGCTGTTTTGGCTTTCAGCTCATCATCAGAAAGAGCTTCCATAGTTTCTTTATAAGATTCTATTTTATCAACTATGGGAATTATCTTTTTAATCTCTTTCTCGCTGTAATTGCCAAATATCTTTTCCAAAAAACTCATCTAAGTCACCTCAAAAAATTATATGTGAATTATCATCAGATTTTAAACACAGTAAACCATTATTTCTATAGTTTATCAGATAAAGACCACAGCCGCAATAAAAATTGCCAAACTTAATTAAAAAAACATTTATTTAACTTTTATTTTGCCAATTACGGCCTTTCTTATGTACTTTCCGACGGAAACCCGCCGGAAAAATTCAGTTTATTAAAAATAAAATCATCTTTGCGCTTCGGTATTATAATAACCGTTGTCATAATAACCCATATACCCGCTTCCGTCGCCATAGTAAAAACCGCTTGTGCTTAAATTATCTCGGCTTGTAACTCCATATCCGCTATTGTTTCTGTCGGTATTATCCATGTTATCCATACTTCTTTCCATATAATCAACCCCTGCGTCCCAGTCGCGCTCAACATCGTCTATGGCCTTAGAAAGATTGTTTTGTGCGCTGTCCGATGAACATCCGGCCAAAGCCGCACATAAAGCGGCAGCCGATATTAATACAAAAGCCTTCTTCATAAAAATCCATACCTCCCAAAAAACAAATCATTGTATTGCCTTAATATTTTTTGTAAAATATATCGGTAAGATACTGTAATTAATATGGATTAATTTGAATAAACTGCAAGCCTTGGAGGAAAATTATGGAAAATATAAGAAAAAGCGGTATTTTGGCTCATCCAACGTCATTTCCGTCGCCCTTTGGCATAGGTGATATGGGAAAGGGAGCCTATGATTTTTTGGATTTTCTTTCAAAATCAGGCCAAAAAATATGGCAAACCCTTCCTCTTGGAAGCACCGGCTTTAAAGACTCCCCATATCAAAGTTTCTCGGCTTTTGCCGGAAATTTTTATTTAATAAGCCCACAGATACTTTTTGAAAAAGGACTGCTTAGTAAATCCGACATATATAATATACCCTCTTTTCCCGATGACTATGTTGATTTTGGCAATGTAATAAAATATAAAAACTCTCTTTTTAAAAAGGCTTTTATAGCTTTCTCAAAAAGTATGTGCTCAGATAGAGAATTTATTAAATTTAAATCGGAAAACGCTTTTTGGCTTAAAGGACATAGTCTGTTTATGGCCATTAAAGACTATTATATAAACGCAAGAAAAAATGAGTACGAGTCCGGCGGTCTTAAAAAGTTTATAAACGACACAAAAGACTTCCTTTCGCCTGAAACACAGCTTGATTACTATTACGGCGGAGTTTGGGCCTCTTGGGAAAGCGGACTTATAAAGCGCATTCCTGAAACAATTAATTTCTATTCAAAAAAGCTGCAAAACGAAATTGAGTTTTATAATTTTTTGCAGTTTGAGTTTTTCTCCGAGTGGGAAAAGCTTAAGCTCACCGCCAACGAAATGGATATAAAAATAATAGGAGACATACCAATATTTGTGGCTTGGGACAGCGCCGATGTTTGGGAAAACCAAGAACTTTTTTATCTTAATCCCAACGGCTTTCCAACGGAAGTAGCCGGCGTTCCTCCGGATTATTTCAGCGCCAAAGGCCAGCTTTGGGGAAATCCTCTTTATAAGTGGGATAACCACATTAAAACAGGTCTTAAATGGTGGACAGGCCGAATTAAAAACTGTCTTAAAACATGCGATATAATGCGTATAGACCATTTCAGAGGATTTGAGGCCTATTATGCAATTCCTTTTGGCAGCAAGGACGCCACAAAAGGCGAATGGAGAAAAGGCCCCGGAAAAGAATTTTTTGACATAATAAAAAAATCTGTTGGCTCACTGCCATTTATAGCGGAGGATTTGGGAATTATAACAAAAGAAGTGGAGAACCTTCGAGATTCTATAGGCCTTCCCGGTATGCGAGTTCTTCAATTTGCCTTTGACGACAGCGAAAACAACGCCTATCTTCCCCATAATCATATTAAAAATTGTATTGTTTATACCGGAACCCACGACAATGACACATCAAAGGGCTGGTATAATTCGGCTCCGGAATTTTCCCGCGACGCTTTAAGGCGATACATGAACACAAGCGGCAGCGACCCGTCTTGGGATATGATAAGGCTCGCTTTTTCCTCCTGCGCGAACACAGCCGTTTTTCCTTTACAAGACGTTCTTAGGCTTGGCCCCGAAGGAAGAATGAACACTCCTGGCATATCAAGCGGAAACTGGAAATGGAGATATAAAGAAAATGACCTTACAGGCGATTTATCAGACGGACTTTTATACCTTAACAGAGTATTTAAAAGGAATTTATCGAAACAACAGCAAATTGTAACAACTGATATTCACACCAATATACAGATAAACTTTAAATAAGTTTTAATATAATCTTTTGAGGATTGTTACAGTATAAAGCAAATATTTAATTGTTTTACATCAATTTTTTTACAAATTTTAAGTCAAAATGTGGGAACAAAAATTAAATACTTTGTTTCTTTAAATTGGATATTTCCCTGCCGGAAAATTTTTATTTTCTAAACGGCAGGGAATTTTTTATTTCTTTAAAAAATATTTTTAATAACCATAAATCACTACATATTTACATTTTGAATATAAAAAAACAAACGGGCAATCATAAAACCAGCAGAAAGGACTGGTTTTATGATTAACGCCGTTTTTGATGATGTCTCAAAAAAGCAAACGCTATTATGTTTAAGCATGTATTTCATATTTGTGTTTGCCGATATATTCAAGCCGGTTATTTATGCCGACTATTTAAAATACACATTTGTACTGTATATATGTTTTATATGTCTGTACTCAAAAAAAGATTTCTATTTAGCCCTGTCAGAGCTTATAATACTTCCCGCCGACTATTGCCTTTTGTTTACCAATGAATATGAAACAGGCGTAATGTTTTTTATCGCCGCAATGATTATTTTTATATTAAGACACACTCAAAAAGCATGGCTTCGTTTTTTGCCATTTTTTATAATAACAATAGTTTCATACGTCAACAAAACATATATACCGTCAGTTTATATTATATATGCTCTTTGTTTTTATATAAATTTTTTAATTGTGCTAAGCCTTAAAAACAAAGGACTTATTATTGGTTTTTCTCTTTTTGCCCTTTGCGATGCGGCAGTCGCTTTTAATTATATAAGTCCCAACAGAACCATATGCTCGGTTATATGGCTTTTATATGGCGCTTCGCATCTTATGATAATATCATCTTCATTTAAGCCCAAAGGCTTTCTGTTTGACACAGCGCAACGTTATCATGGTTTGTCATAACCGTTATAATATCAACCCCATTATCAACAAGCTTTTTATATGTTTTCGCAATTATTTTGTCCCCTCTGCGGCTTTCCTTTCTGTAAGCCACTTTTAAATCTTTACATGCCAAATTGTTATATATATCGTCTGGAACCATATCAATGGCCCATTCAATATATTGGGTATTATTGGTATGTCCGTTTGTGTCAGTCTGTCCTCTCATAACACAAAATTCATAGTCATATAAAAACTCCGCGTCGTCAATTTTACTCATACGGTATTTCTCGTTTTCTATGCATGCAGACGCGCCTGTTTTATAGTCCTCCGGCATACTTTCTGGCACATTAGACGGAGAACGGCTTTCTAAATCCATAAACACCCATCTTGTCATAGCTCTAACAGAAATAAAGCCCTTTTCGTTTTCCACTGTATATCCTCTGTCAGCTTGAAACCTGCGAAATTTTGAGGACCACGTTTTTAAAGTAACTTTGTCGCCCAGCTTTGGCAAAGAATCTATTATTATATGCCAATTTGTTATAACCCATCCTTTTTTCATATCCATAAGCTTTTTTATTGTATATCCCGCAGAGTTGGAATGCTCTATGGCCATATCCTGCAAAAACGCCGTAAGGGACGGTATTCTAATATGCGTATCCGCATTTACCGCAAAATAAGGAACTATTATTTCTTTTGTAAATTTATAATCCAAAACTATAATTCTCCTTTCGCGAAATTAAAGCATTGGTGAAATAAGCCTTGACACTGCCTCTCTAAACTTAAATAGTTTGCCACGTTTTTGATACCAGTCATAAGTAATTTCATCGCACTGATTAAGGTCGTTTAAAAAGTCGTTTTCAAGAAATTTTGTAGTGTCTTCATCAAATATAAAAGAGTTAACCTCGAAATTAAGTCCAAAACTTCTTATATCCATGTTTGCAGTGCCTATTGTGGCGGCTATGCCGTCAACAAACACTGTTTTGCTGTGTATAAATCCATTTTGATACTGATAGCATTTAACTCCGGCTTCCAAAAGCTCCCCAAGGTATGACATGCTGGCCCAGTAAACAAAAAAGTGGTCGGGGTTTGCCGGTATTATAATTCTTACGTCTATGCCCGAAAGGGCGGCCACCTTAAGGGCCTCAAGTATACCGTCGTCAGGGGCAAAATATGGTGTTTCTATATATATGTTTTTTTCGGCCTCATTTATCATTTTAAAATAGCTGTTTTTAACATTCCGCCACTGAGTATCTGGACCGCTGCATACAATCTGAGCTGGAAGCCTGTTTTTAACATGCTTTTCAGGATAATAGAAATCGTTAACACAAAACTTATCCTCTGAACAAAAATTCCAGTCCATCATAAAACGTATCTGAAGCTGGTCCACTATATCCCCCTCAAATCTTGCGTGGGTATCGCGCCAGTTGCCAAAACGCTTTACTTTGCCAAGGTACTCGTCGCCTATATTAAGCCCGCCCACATAGCCAACTTTTCCATCTATAACGGCTATTTTTCGGTGATTTCTGTAATTAAGCCTTATAAAAAATGGCGGCGTAAAGGCAACAACACTCCCTCCAGCTTCTCTTATAGGTTTAAAAAACTGCTTTGGGTTTAATATATTCCCCATAAAGTCATACATAAGCCTTACCTCTACGCCTTGTGAGGCTTTTTTAGCAAGTTCATACACAATGCGTTTTCCAAGATTATCCGGACGGAATATATAATATTCCATGTGTATAAATTTTTCGGCATTTTTTATATCTTCAATAAGCGCCTCAAATTTATCATTTCCGTCTATATATCTTGTCATTTTATTATCATAGGTAAGCCAGCTTCCGCTGTTTATATTAAGGGTGGCAAAATCAAGCATATGTCTGTATGTTCTTTCAAGCTTTATACCGTCGTTGCTGAAAAGCTGTTTCTCAACCTCAAGACTTAGTTCGTCATGATTTTTAACATAATTAAAAAGAGTTTGCCGGTCTTTTTCGGCCTTCGGACCGAAGGCTTTCTGCCTTCCGGTATTTCTGCCGAATATAAGATACACAAAAAATCCTATAACGGGTACAAAAAATAAAACAAAAATCCATGCCCAGGTACTGGAAGGGCTTCTGCGCTCAAAAAATACTACAGCGGCGGCCAACACAACGTTAAGCACAAAAACAAAGGTGATAATTGAAAGTATTATATTAAGTGTAACCACCATTAAACCTCCCGTATAAATTAAATAATATTTATTAGTATATCATAAACATTAAGCGCCGTTCCACATAAAACCGTAAAAATTAATAAACGAAAACATAATTATATATCTGCATTTTTTAACTGTCTTTTGAAAATTACTATTTCAATAATCGGGATTATATGATAAAATTATATACAAGTTACTTTTAAGGAGGAAAGTCAAATGCAGTTTGGCGACATTGTTATAATAATAGCGGTAGTTGTTGTTATAGTTCTTGCTGTTATGTACCACTTTGGCAAAAAGAATTATGCTAAAAATCTTGAGGCCCAGGCGTTTATAAATCAATATAAAACCATAACGCCAATATTTGTTATAGATAAAAAGTATGAAAAACCAACGCCTCAAAACCTGCCTAAAATGATATATGAAAAGCTTCCAAAAACCGCGCATATGCGCAAAATGCCCATAGTAAAGGCTAAGGTTGGCCCTCAAATAACAACTCTTATGTGCGACAAAACCATATATGACGCCCTTGTTGTTAAAAAAACCGTAAAGGTTGAACTTGCCGGCATATATATATCAAGAATAGTAGGCCTTAATTTGGAAGATAAAAAGAAAAAGACGTTCGGCCAAAAGGTATCGCTTTGGCTTAGAAAACAGCAGGATAAACAAAGATCGTAATTTAAAAGCCCAACACTTCAAGTGTCGGGCTTTTTATTTTTCCTAAACAAAACAGATTCAATTTATCTGATAAACTCAAACCTCAATATTCATCTTAGTTTAACAATATATGGAATGATTGTATCCGGATAAACAAATTTTACATTGAAAGCATAGCCTTGTTATAAATTAGCTCTTATTATCTGCAAAATAGACTGCCGCACTGATTATTCAGTACGGCGTTTTTAATTTTTATATGTTCACACTTTCGGTTCTTCCAATAGGAACTCTTGTTACATTTGAATACTTAGGTTCTTTTGTTTGAATCTCAAGATTTTTGCGGGCAACCTCAAGCATAAGCTTAATTCTGTTAAGCTGGTTAACCTCGCTGGCACCCGGGTCATAATCTACGGCAACAATATTAGCTAACGGATTATGCCTTTTTATTTCTTTAATTACGCCTTTGCCTATTATATGGTTCGGAAGGCATGCAAATGGCTGTGTGCACACTACGTTATCAACTCCGTCGTGCATAAGCTCTATTACCTCACCTGTAAGGAACCAGCCTTCGCCTGTTTGGTTGCAGAGCGAAACGATAGGCTCGGCATATTTGCCAAGATTTTCTATTCTCTCAGGGGCCGTAAAGCGCTTGCTTTCCTTAAGCGCATCAACCATAGGCTTTCTGTAATGCTCAATAAGGGCTATAACAGTTTTGCCCAAGAAGCTGGCACTTGCCTTCATTCCAAGGTATTTATGCTTTTGAACAGAGTTATAAGCACTGTAAAGTCCAAAACCAAGAAGGTCGGGAACAACAGCCTCGGCACCCTCTTTTTCAAGAAGTCCAACCAAATCGTTATTGGCCGTTGGGTGGAATTTAACAAGTATCTCGCCTACAATGCCAACTTTCGGCTTTTTAACGTCAACAATTTCCAAATTGTCGAAGGCTCTAACTATGGCTTTTATGTTGGCTTTAAAATTCCTTCCGGTACGAACGTCAAGTTTTACCTTCTCGTTCCATTTCTCATAAAGGGCGTTGGCGGAACCGGGAACCTTTTCATATGGGCGTACTTTATAAAGCAGTCTCATAAACAAATCGCCGTAAACAAAGGCCTGGATTGCTCTTTTTACAAGAGGAAGCGAGTATTTCCAACCTGGATTTTTCTCAATTCCCGCGCTTACGGAAATAACTGGAACATTTTCCATTCCGGCGTTTTCAAGTGCTTTTCTTATAAAACCTATATAATTTGATGCGCGGCAGCCCCCGCCTGTTTGGCACATAAGCACTGCTGTTTTGTTAATGTCATATTTTCCGCTTTTAAGGCCATTTATAAGCTGTCCTACAACAATAAGGGCCGGATAACAGGCGTCATTGTTTACATATTTAAGTCCTGTGTCTATTGAGCTTTTATCTATGGCCGGCATTACATCTATTTTATATCCGCTGGCAACAAAAGCTTCTTTTAAAATGTCAAAATGTATAGGAGCCATTTGAGGACATAAAAGCGTATAATCTTTTTTCATTTCCTCTGTGAATATTTTTCTTTTAAGTGAAGCATCGCCTTTATGAGGTTTAACATTTCTGGCGGCTCTGTCCTCTATGGCGGCTATAAGCGAGCGTATCCTTATTCTTGCCGCCCCAAGGTTATTTACCTCGTCTATTTTAAGGGTAGTATATATCTTGCCCGCGGCGCTAAGTATATCTTTAACCTCATCGGTTGTAATGGCGTCAAGTCCGCAGCCAAAAGAGTTAAGCTGAACATACTCCAAATCGCTTCTTGTTTTAACAAAAGCCGCAGCTTCATAAAGCCTTGAATGATACATCCACTGGTCTCGCACAACAAGAGGTCTTTCAAGCTCGCCTCTCCAAGCCACGCTGTCCTCTGTAAGCACAGCTATGCCAAAACTTGTTATAAGCTCAGGTATTCCATGATTTATCTCAGGGTCAATGTGGTATGGTCTTCCGCCAAGCACTATACCTGTAATGTGGTTCTCCTCAATATACTTAAGGGCCTCGGTACCTTTTTTGTGCATATCATCGCGGAATTTAGTCCATTCCTCCCAGCCAAGTTCAAGGGACTCCTTAACCTCAGATTTTGTAACGCCAAACTCGGCAAAAATTTCCGTAAGCCTGTTAACGAGAGCCTCTTTATTTTTAAATGATATAAAGGGGTTCATAAACTTTATGTTCTTTTCCCTTAAGTTCTCAACGTTATTTTTTATATTTTCGGAATATGATGCTACAATAGGGCAGTTATAACACTCATCGGCATTTTTTATATCCGGTCTTTCATAAACAACCGAAGGATAAAAAATAGTTTTAACCCCGTCGCTTATAAGGTGTTCTATATGTCCATGCACAAGTTTTGCCGGATAGCATGCGGACTCACTTGGTATAGACTCAATTCCTTCCTCATACACCTTCTTTGAAGAATACGGCGAAAGTTTAACCGAAAAACCTAAGTTAGTTAAAAACGTATGCCAGAAAGGATAATCTTCATACATATTAAGAACTCTTGGAATACCTATAACGCCTCTTTTGGCCTTTTCCGGAGCAAGAGGTATATAGCTGAAGAGTCTGTTTTTCTTATACTCAAAAAGATTCGGTATATTATTATTTGAAGTTGCTTTTCCTTCGCCTTTTTCGCAGCGGTTTCCGGTTATAAAGCGTCTTCCGCCGTCAAATGTGTTTATTGTAAGAAGGCAGTTGTTTGTGCAGCCGCCGCATCTTGCGTGATTTATTTTTATATCAAGATTGTTCATTGCTTCTCTTGATATAAGAGTTGTCTCATAGCCCTCGGAATATTTTTCTCTGGCTATAAGTCCGGCGCCAAAGGCTCCCATTATTCCGGCTATATCCGGTCTTACGGCCTCTCTTTCGCTTATAAACTCAAAGCTTCTTAAAACGGCGTCGTTATAGAATGTTCCTCCCTGAACAACAATGCTTTTTCCAAGCGCCTTGGGGTCCGATATTTTTATAACCTTTAAAAGAGCGTTTTTAATTACCGAATATGCAAGGCCGGCTGAAATATCGCCAACTTCAGCTCCTTCTTTTTGGGCCTGTTTTACTCTTGAGTTCATAAAAACAGTACATCTTGAGCCCAAATCAATAGGATTTTTGGCAAAAAGTGCTATTTTAGCGAAATCCTGAACCGAATAGTTAAGGGATTTGGCAAATGTTTCTATAAACGAGCCGCATCCGGACGAACAGGCCTCGTTTAAGAGCACGCTGTCAATAACGCCGTCTTTAATTCTAAGGCATTTCATGTCCTGTCCGCCTATATCCAATATAAAATCTACGTCCGGTCTGAAAAACGCGGCCGCTTTATAGTGGGCAACCGTCTCTATATATCCCAAGTCAACCAGAAGAGCTTCTTTTATAAGGCCCTCGCCATATCCCGTTACACAGGAATTCTTTATTTTAACGC
>CAJFUS010000090.1 GCA_904420235.1 Candidatus Neoanaerotignum tabaqchaliae | reverse complement strand
TAGCTGCCTGTTAATCTGGCGTGAAGCTGATGGGCATGAAGCAAATCCGTATTAATTCCCATAAAAAATCCTCCTTTAATCTATATAAAATTTAAACTTAATAATCAACAATAATATGTTATAATAACAAACAGACTAATTCAACATACAATTTGTATGTCATTTATGGTATTTTTATATTATATATTGTTTAGAATAGGAGTTTTAAGTTTTGTATACATTAAAAGATTTTTTGTCTTTAAAACAACTGCACAACGCTCAAATTATATATATTCCCGATGATTTATCAGAAATTGAGATAAACTATATATCGGCCATAGAGCCGCCTGTTGAGGATTTTGTGCGTGAAAACGAACTGGTGCTGTCATCTGCCCTTGGCTGCACAGAAAACGATGAGGATTTTTTAAATTTCGTAAAGGAAATACAGTCCTGCCGCCCTGCTGCTCTTGCCCTAAGCTTTAAACCTGAAAGCAAACCGGTTCCAATATGCGTTTCGGAATTTGCAAAAAAATCCGGCCTGCCTATAATACGCCTGCCATGGAAGCAAAGGTTTGCTGAAATTATTGAGCTTGTTCTTAGCGGCATAAAATCTGCCAAAAATACAGTTAAAATAGAATATGAAAATATTCAAAAAAATCTTCTTAATCTATTTTTAAGCGAAAAACCAATTAACGACGCCATAATACTTATTTCACACAGCTTTAATGTTTCCGTCGAAATATATGGCCGTCTTAATAAAATAAAAGCCTCCGAGATTATAAATAAATGTGATTTAAAAGCTCAGCCGCTGTATTTTTCTGAAATAAAAGTAAACGGATATCTTTACGGATATATAAAATTTATGTCAGAAGATAAAATGCCTAAAATAGAAATAAACAGCAGTCTTATTGAAAGCTGCATATGCCTTCCGCTTTCGCTGTGGTTTAACAAAGAAGACGTAGTAAGCCTTACAGAGCTTAGAATTAAAAATGATTATGTTTTAAGACTGTCCGGAGGCTCGGCTGAAATGGACATTTTAGATAGAGAAGGAAAAAAGCTTGGCTTCAACATCTCTCTCCCATATACAGCTATTGTTTTTAAAGCCCTTTTAAACGGAGAAAACAGCTCAATAACAAATTTTTTTAATGACAGTGAGCTTATAGAAGGCCTTATTTTAAATGAAAGCGGCTTGAAAGGAATAAAGACCCTTATAACATCAAAAGACGGCATATTCATAATGTATGTTCAATCTCAAAATATATCGAAGATAGACAAATTTATAGAGTGTATAGACTGCGTACTTTATGATAAATTCCCTAAATATAAATTCTTTTGGGGAATAGGAGAAATACCGTCGCCGCCTCTTGATTTTTCATCCCAATATAAAAAAGCCCTTATGGCCCTTGAGCAGTGTATATGCTCAAATATTGAGAACCGAAAGCTTACATACAAACAAAGCCGTTTAACAAGTGTTATATATCAAACTGCCTCCAATTCAGATTTAAAAAATCAAGCTCTTCAGGTTATAAACAAAATTACAAAAAATGACACCGAAAATACTTCCGGAATGAATCTTATTCTTACTTTGTCAACATTTTTAAAATGCGGAAGGAATTCCAGCCTTGCGGCAAGGGAGCTTCACCTTCACAGACAATCTCTTTTGTACCGTCTTAACAAAATAGAGCAGCTTACGGATTTTTCTCTGTCGAACACCGATGATTTATTTTTACTTGAATTTTATTTAAGGATTCTGTCAAAATACTAAAAAATTTTTTAACATAAAAACAGCGTTCCCTCTGTTTAAAAACATAAAGGACCGCTGTTTTATTTTCTCAATAGCCTTTGTGGAATCGTATTTTTAAAAGACTTATTAGCTTTTTATTTTAAAACCTCTTTTAAACAATTTTGAGCATTCAGCATTCTTGGATATCCGCAATAAGGAAGACACTGATAAATAAGTTCCGATATAAACTCACCGCTTCTTCCCATGTTTAAATTTCCGGCAATATGACCTTTCATCTGCGGCTCAGTTCCAAGATTAACAAGTATGGCCAATGTAAGAGCCTCTCTTGTTTTCAGGTCAAGGCCGTTTCTTGTGTAATAATCGCCGAAACAGTTCGTAACCAAATAATACGACGATAAATCCATGTTGTCGGGCCCGCCTTCTGCGGCCTTTCTCATTCCATCGCCGAATATGTCTGTTTGAGCCTTAAGTCCGCTGTCAAAGCGTTCCTTTTGTGTTTTTACTGTCCCCTGATTTTCAATAGGCATGTTTATTCCCATTTCATCAAAGGCCTCGTTAACAACACTAAGGGCATCAACTGTTCCGGGCATTCCGGCATATGGAGCACAGTGATATAC
>CAJFUS010000089.1 GCA_904420235.1 Candidatus Neoanaerotignum tabaqchaliae | reverse complement strand
ATCGGAAAATGCAAACCAAACACAGGAAGCGTCGTCTGCCGATACAAACAGCGGCGAAACAATCACTACCAACGGAGGAGAGGTAATTGCCCTGTCTTCTTTAGAGCATGAGGACGATAGTTCGGAAGCCACCGTATATTTCACTTCCGATATAAGTCCAGAGGCTATGACAGACATGTATCACGCTTTGGGCAAAGAGCTTACAGGGGAAAATATAGCCGTAAAACTTTCAACCGGCGAACCTCCGGCAAGCAATTATTTAGACCCCAACCTTATTGCCGACTTGGTGCATGAGGTTAACGGAACCATTGTTGAAAACAACACGGCCTACGGAGGACAAAGAGCGAGCACGGCAATGCACTATCAGGTGGCGGAAGACCATGGATTTACATCTATTGCTGATTTTGTCGTTCTTGACGAGGACGGTTCTGTAAGCCTTCCCGTTGAAGGAGGAACACAGCTTACGGAAAACTTAGTTGGAGCGCATTTTCCAGAATATGACGGATATTTAGTTCTTTCGCACTTTAAGGGCCACGCTATGGCCGGATTTGGAGGGGCCATTAAAAATATCTCCATAGGAATGGCCTCTCAGGAGGGAAAATGCCTTATACACACAGCCGGAGAAAGCAATACAAGTCCATGGGGCGGCGAGCAGGACCCGTTTACCGAAAGTATGGCTGAAGCCGGAAAGTCTGTAGTTGACGCTCTTGACGGAAATATTTTGTACATCAGCGTTATGAATCATCTGTCTGTTGACTGCGACTGCAATGGAAATCCGGCCGAGCCTGATATGCACGATATGGGAATATTGGCCTCAACAGACCCAGTGGCATTGGACCAAGCCTGTGTTGATTTGGTTTACGCCTCCGAGGACGACACAGCCTCTTTAATTGAGAGAATGGAATCCCGTAATGCCGTTCATGTGTTGGAGCACGGTGATGAAATAGGTTTAGGAAGCCGTTCATATCATTTGGTGAGCGTTGATGAGTGATGCGCTTAATGTTCTGCACAGAGAATTTATATACATTTGGTACTATTTTGATGTGCAGTTAAGGCAGATTTTTTGGTATTGGGTGCTTGGAATTTTATTGGGCTCATGTGTATCGGTATTCCTTAAAAATAAAATTCATGGCATTTTCGGAAAAATGAGTTCCGGAAAAATGGGACTTATCGGAATTGTTCCGGCAAGCCTTTTAGGAATAGCGTCACCTTTGTGCATGTATGGCACAATACCTTTGGCCGCGTCATTTTCCAAAAGTGGAATGCGCGACGAATGGCTTGGGTCATTTATGATGTGTTCTATACTGCTTAATCCTCAGCTTATTGTATACAGCACAGCTTTAGGCAAAACAGCACTTGTTGTTCGCATTGTATCTTGCTTTATATGCGGAATTGCCGCAGGTATTTTAATCAGGCTTATTGGAAATGGAAAGAACTTTTTTCGTTTTGACGGTTTTGAGGAACCGGAAAGTCATGATACTGACCCAAATCCATTGTTGAGGCTGCTTAAAAATATATTCAGGAACATTAAAGTAACGGGACCATATTTTCTTTTTGGAATTTTGCTTTCGGCGTTATTTCAGAGATACGTTCCGCAGGAGCTTATGACCGAATTTTTCGGCGGCAATGAGGCCTTTGGCGTTCTTATGGCAGCTACAATAGGCGTTCCTCTTTATGCTTGTGGAGGGGGCACAATTCCGCTTTTGCAGGCATGGCTTTTAGACGGCATGAGTATGGGAAGCGCGGCAGCGTTTATGATTACAGGACCGTCTACTAAAATAACAAATTTGGGCGCTTTAAAAATTGTGCTTGGCATGAAGAATTTTATTCTTTACATTGTGTTTATTATGGCTTTTTCATTTATTACCGGATTAGTTGTTAATTTATTGGTGTGAGATTCAGAAAAACGAAATAAATTGTTTAATATTCCGGCAATAAATTAATTTTGCCGAGCACTTATCCTTATTTTTAATTATATAAGTAAGCAAATATTTTAATTTGTATTAACCTGTGCTTCAAAATCATAGTTAATAGTAAACAGCAGTAAGCCGTTGTTTCGTTGTGAAATGACGGCTTTATTTCTGCTTTTGCCAATATTTAATTGACTTTTTGATTAGAAAGACAAATATATGTCAGTGCTGCAAAATTTAAAAGAGAAGTTTAAAAGGGCATAAGTTTTTTACCAATTACGGCAAATTTTATTTTAAATATCAACAAAGAGTTTAATAGTAAATTGTGCCAAATTAATTCTATCAGCGGTTTAAATATTAAAAATATCCAAAAATATATAAAATAATTTGGATTTATTTGATAAATAATTATATTATATTCAAAAAATAAATAAATGGCCATTAAAATCAGTAGTAAAAATGACAAAAATGCATTTTATTGTTAGCACTCATTGACTTTGAGTGCTAATAGAGATATAATATACACAGTCGGAAGTTGACATAATTATACGACCTGAGAAAGGAGAGGCGTTTTATGAATACACAGAAATTTACACAAAAGTCTCTTGAGGCTGTGCAGAGCGCTCAAAGCTCTGCCATTGAGCACAAGAACACCCAAATAGAGCAGCAGCACCTTTTGTATGGGCTTATTACTCAGCAGGACGGACTTATTCCACAGATGCTTGTTAAAATGAATGTTAGCGTTAATTCTCTTTTGAATGATACCGAAAGGGAAATAAAGGCCTTGCCTTACGGCTCGTCTAACGGCCAGGTTTATATAGCCGGAGACCTTAACATGGTTTTAGAGGAAGCCGAGCGTATGGCTCAAAACATGAAAGATGATTTTGTTTCGGTTGAGCATATATTTATGGCTCTTGTAAACAGCCCAAACGAGGCATTGAAGCGTCTTTTTAAGAAACACAACATAACAAAAGACGAGTTTATGAAACAGCTTAAGGCGATAAGGGGCAATGCAAGGGTTACAAGCGAAAATCCGGAGGATACTTATGATGTTCTTAACAAATATGGCTACGACCTTGTTGAAAGGGCCAGAAGTAAAAAGCTTGACCCTGTAATAGGCCGTGATGATGAGATAAGAAACGTAATAAGGATACTTTCAAGGAAAACAAAGAACAACCCTGTTTTAATAGGAGAGCCTGGCGTTGGAAAAACAGCCATAGCCGAGGGCCTTGCCGAAAGAATTGTAAGCGAGGACGTTCCAAACAATTTGAAGGATAAAACAATATTTGCCCTTGATATGGGTTCTCTTATAGCCGGAGCCAAATATAGAGGCGAGTTTGAGGAAAGGCTTAAAGCTGTCCTTAACGAGGTTAAAAAGAGCGAGGGAAAAATAATACTGTTTATAGACGAGCTGCACACAATAGTCGGAGCCGGAAAGTCGGAGGGCGCCATGGACGCCGGAAACCTTCTTAAACCGATGCTGGCAAGGGGAGAGCTTCACTGTATAGGCGCCACAACCCTTAATGAGTATAAGCAGTATATTGAAAAAGATGCGGCCCTTGAAAGACGTTTCCAGCCTGTAATGGTAGCAGAGCCTACTGTTGAGGACACCATAGCCATACTGCGTGGGCTTAAGGAAAGATATGAGGTCTACCATGGAGTTAAAATTCAGGACCAAGCCATAATAGCCGCCGCTACACTTTCCAACAGATATATAACAGACAGATTCCTTCCTGACAAGGCCATAGACCTTATAGACGAGGCCTGCGCCATGATAAGAACGGAAATAGACTCTATGCCTACGGAACTTGACGTTATAAGAAGAAAAATAATTCAGCATGAGATTGAGGAAGCTGCTCTTAAAAAGGAAAATGACAAAATATCGGCTGAGCACCTTCAGGAGATACAAAAAGAATTGGCCGAGATGAGAGAGGAGTTTAACGCTCTTAAGGCTAAATGGGAAAATGAGAAGAACTCCATAGATAAAGTACAGCAGATTAAAAGTCAAATTGAGAAAACTAATGCCGAAATTGAAATGGCCGAAAGAAAATACGACCTAAACAAAGCCGCAGAGCTTAAATACGGCAAGCTGCCTCAGCTTCAAAAAGAGCTTAAGGCTGCCGAGGAGGAAAGCGGCGAGGAAAACAAGAGCAGTCTTTTAAGGAACAAGGTTACGGAAGAGGAAATAGCCAAAATTATAGAGCGCTGGACGGGAATACCTGTGGCAAAGCTTGTTGAGGGCGAAAGAGAAAAGCTTATTCACATGGACGACATACTTCATAAAAGAGTTGTCGGCCAGGACGAGGCCGTTACAAAGGTTTCCGAGGCCATATTAAGAAGCCGCGCCGGAATTCAGAATCCTAACAGGCCAATAGGCTCCTTTATGTTCCTTGGCCCAACAGGCGTTGGAAAAACGGAGCTTGCCAAAGCTCTTGCGGAAAGTCTTTTCGATGACGAGAAAAACATAATACGTATAGATATGACTGAATATATGGAGAAGTTCTCCGTATCAAGGCTTATAGGAGCGCCTCCGGGATATGTTGGATATGAGGAGGGCGGCCAGCTTACGGAAGCCGTTGCCAGAAGACCATATTCAGTTGTGCTTTTTGATGAGGTTGAAAAGGCTCACCCAGATGTGTTTAACATACTTCTTCAGGTTCTTGATGACGGACGTATAACGGATTCTCAGGGAAGAACAGTTGATTTTAAAAACACCATAATAATTCTTACGTCGAACCTCGGTTCACAGGATATACTTGAGGGTATTGAGCCAAACGGAGAAATAAGCGAAGGCGCTAAAATAAAGGTTGATAGTCTGCTTAAACATTCTTTCAGACCGGAATTTTTGAACCGTCTTGACGAGATTGTAATGTTTAAGCCTTTAACAAAGAGCAACATCAGCTCCATAGTTGACCTTATTATTAACGACCTTAACAGAAGGCTTAAAGACAAACAGCTTACATGCGTTGTTACTGATGAGGCCAAGAAATATATTGTTGAAAACGGCTTTGACATGATTTACGGAGCAAGACCCCTTAAGAGATATATTCAGCAGCACGTTGAAACTCTTATAGCCAAGAAAATTATACAAGACGACATTGAGCCGGGAACCACGCTTACAGTAGGCGTTAAGGGTGAAAATCTTGTGGTTGAGTAAAAATAAAAAATATTATATAAATTTGAAAGGACGCTGTGAAAATGGCGTCCTTTTTCATGTCTTTTATTGATTTAAAATATGTGGTATGCTAATATTTAATTAAAAATTTGGCGGGGTGTTTATATGTCGGCGTTTTTTACGGTTATGGATAAGCTTATTACTCTTTTTATATATATAATTGTGGGGTATTTTATAAAAAGAAAAAATGTTGTTGACGACAAGTTTATGGCCGGATTTATAAAGTTCCTTATGTGTGTAACATTACCGGCTCTTGTTATAAACACATTTCAAATAGACTATTCAGGCGAGATGCTTAAAAGAGGGGCAAGTATATATTTTATAAGTCTTATAATATATGTTTTCAGCATTTTTATAGCTGTTTTATCGGGCAAAGCTCTAAAAATAAGCAGGCCGGCCCTTGGTGTTTGGATATTTGCCGTTGTTTTTCCAAATCACTGCTTTATGGGCTGGCCGGTTATGAGCGCAGTTTTTGGAGAAGAGGCCCTTTTTTACGCCGCTTTCGCTAATCTGGCGTTCTCAACATTCGCCTATACATACGGAATTTACGCCATAGCTAAATACGGAGAAAATGACGGTGGGAAAGTATCGTTTAAAAAGCTGATATTTACGCCTATTAATGTGTCGATAGTTATAGGAATAGCGCTTTTTGTTACAGGACTCAGGTTTCCGTCGTCAGTGGCCAACGCCATAAGCGGCATTGGAAACGTAACAACGCCACTTGCCATGATTTATTGCGGAATGCTGCTTACCGGCAATAAAATGCGTGAAGTTTTTGCAGACTGGCGGGTGTATGCTCTATCTTTGCTTAGGCTTATTATAATACCGGCGCTGGTTTTCGCCTTTGCTGGAATTTTTGTAAAAGACCCTCTTGTTTTCGCAGTGCTTGTTATAGGCCATTCAATGCCCGTTGCCGGATTTTGCGCTATGTTTGCCGGCGAGTATGGAGGCGACGCCGTTTTGGCCTCAAGATTTATATTTGTATCAACGCTTTTGTGTATTATAACAATACCGGTGTTTGCTGTGTTTGTTGCCTAAGGCGTAAACTTTGCGGAGTTTTAAGCATATCATAAAGTAATATTTGTGTTAACAGGTGATATGATGTATTATCCGGAAAACTCGCAGAATGCTGTTTATAATATGAATACCCCTCGTTTTATAGGCGTTGCGGGAACAATAACAAGTATATCGGACTATGAGAACAATGGCTGTGTAAAACTTTTTCAGCTTGCCAAAGACGGCGGGGGAACAGTTGATTTTATGGTTGACTCTGGAACATATATAGTTAACAACGAGCCTTACAGCGAGGGAATGAGAGTTACATTTTATTACGACACCAATCAGCCGGCAGTTCTTATGTATCCGCCGCAATATAGGGCAGTGGTTGGTGTTTCCGAAAATGCTGTTGGCAGCGGAGAAAGTGTAAAAGTTGACTACTTTAACAGAAACCTTATAAGCAGCGACAACACATTAAGGCTCAACATAGGGCCTGATACCATGATTTATATGCAGAACGGACAATATTTTAACGGCAGCGTAAGAGGACGGGACTTAGTTGTTTTTTACAGCATTACAACAATGAGCATACCTGCCCAAACAACACCGCAAAAAATTGTTGTGCTGTGCTATTAAATTTTTAATTAATAAAACAATTATTAGCATATTTAACAAAAATAATTGTTTGTAAAATCGGCGGCAGTTCAGCCTAATGTGGTTTTGTAATTTTTACAGGCATTGTTGTTTATAAATATTTTGCGAATGGCATTTATCTGCTGAAAAATTGTTTTATATAAAAATGTGAATCAACTGTTAAAAACGGCTTCTCAGCAATTTGAGGGGCTGTTTTTGTGTTTGACTTAAGTTTAAGCAGGTGCTATAATCGGTTTAACATTTTTTAATTCTTAAGGTGCTTTTCGTAAAGAAAAGAGAATAGGGAATTCGGTGAAAATCCGAAGCAGCGCCCACTACTGTGATTTGGACGAAACCTTTATGGGCTTATGGCCGCCACTGGAAAATTTTTCTGGGAAGGTTAAGGGAGTAGGTTGATAAAAAGTCAGGAGACCTGCCTTAAGAAGCTTAAAAAATCAATCTTGGGGACGAAGATGGGTGTTTTTTTTGTGCCTGTTTTCTGATTTGAAAGGAGGATAGAGTTAATTTTTACAACAAAAAACAATTTTAATCAGGAGGCATGATAGTATGTTTAAAAAATTATTGGTATCTGTTTTATGTGTTTTAATAAGCGTGTGCGTTCTATTCGGCTGTTCATCTGAAACTGATGTTTCATCGTCAGAGGTATCTGAAACAGAAATAATTTCGAAAATATCTGAACCGACGGCAAACGCTGAAACTCAGACTATAACAGACAGCTTAGGCCGCAGTGTTGAGATTCCAAACCCCGTTACAAGCTGTGTTGTGGCCAACGCTTACAACACAGAGATAATAAACGCCATAGGCGCTTTTGACAGAGTTATAGGCGTTGATTACAACATATATCAGGATAAAGAATCTTGGAAAAACGCTTTTACGGAAGATATGGTTATAGGAAAAGACCAAAAAGACCTTAATTATGAGAAAATAATAGAGCTTAACCCTCAAGTGCTTATACTTACGGGAAACGGAACTTATGAGGAAGCCGAAAGCCAGTTGGAGCCATTCGGAATAAAGGTTATTGTATGTGACGCCTACTATACCGACCAGTTTGAAGAAAACTGCCGTCTTTTAGGACAGGTTTTTGGCAAGCAAGACGAGGCCAAAGAGCTTTCAGACTATTTTATGGATAAGCTTAACTACATAAGCTCACAGCTTGAGGGTGTGAAAAAAAAGACTCTTTATTTTGAGTATAGAACCGAAGGAAACACAACGGTGCCGGGCAATTTCTTCTTTAATATGGTTGAGTTCTCCGGTGCCGAAAACATATTTAAAGACTCGGAAAACGTACAGATAGACACAGAGGCCGTTGTTGACAGAAATCCTCAGTATATAGTTAAGGTATCGGCTCCGGATGTATATTCATCTTATTATCCGCCAACAGATGAGGATATGGCCAAAATTAAAGAGGATATTGTTTCAAGACCGGGCTGGGACGAGATTGACGCCGTTAAAAATGACAACATACTTTTGCTGTCCCACTATGTTCACGGAGGAGCCTCAAAGCTGGTTGGAACAATGTATATAGCCAAATTTCTCTATCCCGAGCAGCTTCCGGACCTTCACCCGGAACAAGTATTTAAGGACTGGCTTGAGAAATATCAAAAGCTTGACTACATAGAGGGCCATACAAGTCCGGCCTTTAGCTTAGAGGATTAAGGTTATGGAAAAAATAAACGCAAAAGACCTTTATGATTTGTCCGGCAGAAAGAAATATGCCTTGCTGGCTGTGGGAGTTTTTGCCGTTGTTATTTTGGGCATGTGTTTTGTTACCATAGGCGTTTCAGATACAAGTGTGTTGCAGGTTATAAACGCCGTTTTGGCATTGACGGGAGGAGAAATATCATCGTCTCCAGAAAGCGCCAAATATAAAATAATACTATTTATGCGCCTTCCAAGAATAACAATGGCTGTGGCAGCGGGAATAGGAATGGCCGTGGCCGGAACGTCAATGCAGGCAATAACCCGCAATCCTCTTGTAAGCCCTTTTACAGTTGGGGTTTCGTCAGCGGCGGCCTTTGGCGCGTCAATGTGCATTGTTTTTGCCGAGAGCATATTTTTCAGAAGCGAGGCTGGGATTGTATTGTGCGCCTTTTTATCGGCCGTTATATGCGCCGCTGTTGTATACGCCGTAAGCTCGAGGGCCGGAATGAGCGCGGAAACGGTAGTGCTTTCAGGAATAGCCCTTAACTATTTTTTTAACGCATTAACGGCTATGGTTGAGTTTTTTGCCGAGGAGCACAAGCTGGCGGCAGTTGTTCAGTGGACATTCGGCACATTCAATGGCGTAACATGGGCCGAAACGGCCATAGTGTGCGCATTTGTTTTGGTGTGCACGATGGTTGTATATTATTTTAGGCATAAACTCAATATTATGGCCTCCGGCGATGATGAAACGGCCAAAAGCCTTGGAGTTAATACATCTGCCGTAAGGGCCGCTGTTGGCCTTGCAGCTGTTCTTATGACGGCGTCTATAATAAGCTTTACGGGAGTTATAGGCTTTGTAGGTCTTGTAGCTCCGCACATAGCCAGAATTATAGTGGGCGGTGACCATAAATTTCTTATACCATTTTCTGCCATATGCGGTGCACTGCTTCTTATGGCGGCAGATACTGTTGGCAGAGTTATACTTTCGCCAGTTAACATACCGGTGGGGATAATTGTGTCGTTTATAGGTGTTCCACTGTTTATACATCTTATTTTAAAAGACGGCAGGAGGGAACGCTATGGGGCTTAATGTTAAGGACTTATACTTTTCCTACGGCAAAGGACATGACGTTCTTAGTGATATAAGCTTTAACATACCGGATGGTCAAGTTTTAAGCCTTCTTGGCCCTAACGGAACAGGAAAAACAACACTTTTAAAATGCGTAAGCGGTATTTTTAAGCCTCAGAAGGGCAAAGTTTTAGTGGATGACATTGATATTTTATCTCTTCCGTATAAAAAAAGAGCAAGCCTTATAGGTTATGTACCTCAGAATACCAGCTCTGTTTTTCCCTTAAGTGTTGCGGATACAATAATGATGGGAAGAACGGCTGTGTCGGGCAGAATTAAAAATGAGGACAAAGACATAGTTTTTGACATTATTAAAAAGCTGAATTTAGAAAATCTGTCTTTTGCTGCGATTAACAAAATAAGCGGAGGCCAAAGGCAAAGGGTGTTTATAGGAAGGGCTCTTGCTCAAAGACCAAAGCTTATTGTTCTTGACGAGCCCACAAGCAGTCTTGACCTTAAAAACCAACTTATGGTGCTTGAGCTTATTTGCCGAACGGCTAAAGAATATGGAACAAGCGTTTTAATGTCGGTACACGACCTTAATTTATGCGCTATGTTCTCGGACAAGGTTCTTATAATAAACAACTCAAAAGTATTTTCGTGCGGGAGTCCTAAGGACGTAATTAGCGAAGAAAGTGTAATGCTTACTTATGGAGTTAATTCGGAGGTTAAAAAATCGGAAAATGATGTTTATATAAAGCTTTTAAGATATAAAAAAGAATAATTATTTGGCCGCCCTTTATGGCGGCTTTTTATAATACCACACGTTAAAATGTGACTGTTTCATTAAATTGTGAACTGTTTTGTTTTGAAACATAAACCTATATATTTTTCGTACTTTCAATCAAAAGATTTTAAAGTGAAAATCTTGAATGGTAAAAGAGTCGAGTTTTCAAACAAGTTTCCATTTAAAATATAGTTCAAATTAAAAATTATGATAAATTAATGTTAAATCATAAATTTTTGTTTATACATTACAATGATTATTGGATTTTATATTGACATGGAGTTTACTCTAAGTGTTATTATTTATATTACAGCATGAAAGGAGAGGAT
>CAJFUS010000088.1 GCA_904420235.1 Candidatus Neoanaerotignum tabaqchaliae | reverse complement strand
CTTTCTATGGAAAAAAGCGACGAACCGCCCATTCCCACAAGATTGGCAAATGCTATAACTATTGATATTATAGGAAGGCACACGCCAAGACCCGTAAGCGCTTCTGCCGCTCCGTCGCCTATGCGGCCTATGTAAATTCTGTCAACAATGTTGTAAAGAACGTTTATAAGCTGAGCGGCAGTCATAGGTATGGCAAGACGGGCCACATTTCCCATTACGCTGCCTTTAGAGAAATCGTTAGTTTGTTTTGCTTCTGAAACTCCCAAGGCAAATCACCCCTAAAAATAAGGCGGAACGGCTTTTTCTGCCGTTCCGCCGCAACGTTTATTAAAATTATATTAATTATAAACGTATTTTACAACAATTTAACGCTTTTTACAATCTTAAAATTCCTTAATAAGATTAACCATTTCTATGGCCGAAAGAGCGCAGTCGTAGCCCTTATTGCCTGATTTTGTTCCGGCTCTCTCGATGGCCTGTTCTATATTCTCTGTTGTAACAACGCCGAAAAGTACCGGCACGCCTGTAGCAAGGCCAACTTGGGCTACTCCTTTTGACACCTCGTTGCAAACATAATCATAATGGGAAGTTGCTCCCCTTATTACGGCTCCAAGGCATATAACGGCATCAAACTTTCCGCTCTCAGCCATTTTTTTAGCCATTACCGGTATTTCAAATGCCCCCGGAACCCACATAAGTGATATGTTGTCATCGTCAACCCCATGCCTAACAAGGCCATCAATGGCACCCGAAACAAGTTTAGACACTATAAACTCGTTAAATCTTGAGGCCACAAGGCCGACTTTAATTCCGCTTCCTATAACTTTTCCTTCATAAACCTTCATTGTTTCGTTCCTCCCGTTAATTTATTATAAATGCAGTAAATGTCCCATTTTTTCCTTTTTTGTTTTCATATAAAAATCGGCTTGGTGCATATGACTTGTCTCAATTGGCACCCTTTCAACAATCTCTATGCCATAGTCCGAAAGACCGTCTATTTTTTTAGGATTATTAGTCATAATTCTGAGCTTTTTCATGCCCAAATCTTTTATAATCTGCGCCCCAACACTATAGTCCCTTAAATCCGGCGGAAAACCAAGGGCCACATTGGCCTCAACAGTGTCAAGGCCCTCGTCCTGAAGGTGGTAGGCCTTTATTTTGTTTATAATGCCTATTCCTCTGCCTTCCTGTCTTAAATACACAATTGCGCCTCTGCCTTCAACAGAAATCATTCTCATTGCCTCGTCAAGCTGATTTCCGCAGTCGCATTTTGCCGAATGAAAAACGTCCCCCGTAAGGCACTCGGAATGAACGCGCATAAGAACCGGCCTTCCGTCGGCAACATCGCCCATTGTAAGGGCTACATGCTGTTCTCCTGTTTTTTTGTTCTCATAGCCGTAAATTTTAAAATCTCCATATTTTGTTGGAAGTTTAGCCTCGGCGGCCCTGAAAATTGTTTTCTCGTTTCTTCTTCTCCAGCTTTGTATGGCCTTTATTGTAGTAAATTTAAGGTTATGCTTTTGAGCGAAATCAATAAGCTCGCTTGTTCTCATCATTTTTCCATCGTCGGCCATTATTTCGCAGCAAAGGCCTATTTCCTTAAGGCCGGCTATTCTTAAAAGGTCAACGGTGGCTTCCGTATGACCATTTCTTTGAAGAACGCCACCCGCCTTTGCCTCCAAAGGGAACATATGGCCCGGCCTTCTAAAATCCTCCGGCTTCGCTCCGTCTTCGGCGGCCTTCATAGCCGTAACAGACCTTTCATAAGCCGATATTCCCGTTGTAGTATCCACATGGTCAATGGATACGGTAAAAGCCGTGCAGTGATTATCCGTGTTTTCGGAAACCATTTGCTTAAGCTTAAGCTTGTCTGTATATTCTGCACTCATGGGCATACATATAAGACCCTTTGCGTATGACGCCATAAAATTGACGTTCTCCGGCGTGGCAAATTCCGCCGCGCATATAAGGTCCCCTTCATTTTCCCTGTCTGGGTCGTCGGTGCATACTATTATTTTGCCGTCTTTTAAATCCTCAATTACTTCCTCAACTGTGTTGAACTGAAACATTTCCTATTCCTCCTCAAATCAAAAAAATCCATTGTCCGCCAAAAACTCAAGGGATATGCCCCTGCTTTTGGCCGCGCTGTCTGTTTTAAAACTCATAAGGCGTTCAACATATTTGCCTATAATATCATTTTCGATGTTTACAATATCTCCCGCTTTTTTTAAAAGCAGCGATGTGTTCCCGCCTGTATGGGGTATAACCGAAACCTTGAACTCATCATCTCCAATTTCGGCCACCGTAAGGCTTATGCCGTCTAAGGCCACAGAGCCCTTTTCAACTATAAATTTCAATATATTCTTTGGAGCGCTTATGCTTACCCAAACGGCTATATCGTCTTTTTTCATGCTTTTTATAACGCCTGTTCCGTCTATATGCCCGGAAACTATGTGCCCGCCGAACCGTCCGTTGGCAGCCATAGCTCTTTCAAGATTAACCAAGCTTCCTTTTTTAAGAGAACCGAGGGAGCTTCTTGAAAGGGTCTCGCTCATAACGTCGGCCCAAAACATATTTTTTTCAAAATCCGTAACCGTAAGGCAAACGCCGTTTACGGCCACACTGTCGCCAACATTCAT
>CAJFUS010000087.1 GCA_904420235.1 Candidatus Neoanaerotignum tabaqchaliae | reverse complement strand
GCAACATACCACCATATAGGAAAGCCAATAAAAATAGTATCATAATCGGCTATATTTGCGTTTTTATCAGCAATAGCCGGACGGCTTGATTTATCGCTCATTTCTATTGAACTGCGAGATTTTTTATCCATCCAGTTAAGGTCTGCCCTAGTGTATGGAACTTCCGGTTTTATTTCATAAATATCGGCTTCCGCCGCTTTTGACAATCTTTTAGCTACCTCCGCGGTTGTTCCGCTGGCACTGAAATATGCTACTAATAATTTTCCCATATTAAATTCCTCCTTGACTTTTTATTTCATATATATTAAGCAGCTATTTAATATAACCGCAAGTAAGCGTGTAAACTGTTATTAAATAAGTCAATTTTATATTCTCAAAAATTCTGGGCGTACTTATGTTGACTTTATAATTGTAGTTTAAACTAAATGTTCCTTTACATGGCTTAATTAATATGTGCTAATTATTCTGACACCATGTCATTATGTATAATATATCACATTTCTGACACTATGTCAATATTTTACACACCATTATCACTATAATTTTTGCTTTATTTAAATTATAAAATTAAGAATATTTATCCCAAATCCATATGGTTAGTGACACATTATATTGTATTATGTTATAATGATTATTAAATAATATTATTTTTTATATTATAATAAGTTTCGGAATATTATGAATTATTGGGACGGGATTGTTACATGAAAAAACCATACAAAATACATTGGCAAAAATCAATGATAATAACATTAGCTTTAATTATATTTATAACTGCCGGCTCATTTGTACTTACAGGACAAATCAATAAAATGGAAGAGGATAAAGCCTTTGACAGGCTTTATGAAGAAGCTGGTGAACTTTCTGATGAAATTAAGGCTTATGCTGAAAAAGATAAAGAGCAATTAGAAATGCTGTCTGCTATAATATCAAGATACGACGATATGTCATCAAAAGAACTTTGGGAAGTTATTGACTCATATAAAACTTTAAGCATGATGTCAAGGTTTGAGATATTGCTTCCTAATAATACAGTTATAACAAAGGGAGGAAAAACTATTGACGCAAACGGTATATTGTCTTTTAATGAGATTGCTTCTTTGGGTCATCATATAACAAACAAAGAAATCGATGTTCTTAATGGCGGCGGTTATATTTTAAGGCACTATATCCCAATAGTTAAAGGCGATAATGTTATAGCCATGCTTTATGGCGTTATTGATTTAGAAAATATGCCAGATGATTTACTGTCGGGATTTTACGGCGGAAAGGCTGCTGTGTATTTAATAGACGGAAATACAGGGGATTTCTTAGTGGACACATGGCACAGTGAGCTTGGAAATATCTGGGCTCTTGGCGAAAGGAAAATGGCTCCGGGATATGATAACGAAAAACTTAAGCAGGGCCTTATAGATGGTAAAAGCGATTATGTTGTTTTTGTATCAGAAACAACAGGCGAACATTTATACTTTTATTATAAGCCCCTTAGCATAAATAATTGGCGCATAGCTGTTTCGGTTCCCGAGGATGTTGTGTTTGAAAGCGCTAATACAATAAAAGAAATACTAAATATTTTTCTTATGTTTGAAGCCATAGGATTTATTTCGTACTTCTTATGGATGATAAGTTATGTTAAAGACGAAACAAGTGAGAAGCAAAGACAGTTAGACACAATTAATTATATATATGAGGTTGAAAGGCTTCTTTTTAATGCCCATGAGAAAAAAGAGAACATTATTCCGGCCCTTGAGAAAATTGGACAAATGGTACTGGCCGACGAGATTTATTTTTGGATGCTGGGGTATGGCGGAAACGATATTTCATTTGAATGGTCCGAAAAAAATGAAAGCAGTAATAAAAATGATTCATTTAAGAAAAAAAGTGGTATTTATAGACTTTTTGAATACTTCAGCAAAGGAAACAGCGAGTTTGAAAGCGACAACAAAGAGACTTTAAGCAATATTTTTCCAGCTGGAATACCTGAAAATGTTAAAAATGTGCTTTCTGTTCCTGTTGAAGATATAAACGGAAAGGTATGTGGAATTTTATCAGCCTATAATGTTGCAAACAGAAAAACCAATGAGGCTTTGCTAAAAAGCGTTTGCTTCAGCTTAAGCATGTTTTGCCATAACATGCGTTCTTACTATGCAATTAAAGAGCAGGGTGAAAGGGATATTCTAACAGGTCTTTACAACAGAAATAGATACGAAATTAAAGCGTTTGAATATATTAACAAGTATAAAAAATCTTTAGCATGTATTTATATAGACGTTAATGGTCTTCACGAACTTAACAACAACTGCGGACATGATGCCGGAGACCGCATGCTTAAAGCTGTTGCCAGCGAAATTAGAGAAAAATTCGGCGACGACAACACATACCGTATAGGCGGAGATGAGTTTGTCGCTTTTGCTATTGATTTTGATGAGAATACAGTAACCGGCCTTTGTAATGAAATTGAAAAAGAACTTAAGTTACAAGATTACCACGTTTCAATAGGTATACAGTGGGAAAAAGAAGTAAGTTCGATGAATCTTATTATCAAATCCGCCGAAAAGAAAATGTATTTGGCTAAAAAAGCGTATTATGAGCAGACAAGCAATAACCGAAGACAGAGGATATAATTATGCCTATGAAATCATATTAATAAGTTAGTTTTAGCTTACTTTGTGTTATAATATAAACAAATATTTTTGATAAAACTTAATTTTATATCAGCACGGGCAGGTTATATCAGCTATGCTTTCTATTATTATATGAAGTGAATTAACTATTTCTGTATCAGCAGCTTTATAATACATTTCTTTTCCTTCTCTGCGCGAAACAATCAGTCCGCTTGCTTTAAGAAGCCGCAAGTGATGAGAAACGGCTGGACTGCTCATTTTTGTTAAGGCAGCTATATTTATAACGCATTCCTCACAATGACACAAAAGCCAAAATATTCTTAAGCGGCTTGGGTCTCCAAGCTGTTTTAATAAACTTGAAACTGATTTTACCGTTTCTTCCGACGGCATGTCGTCAATTATTTTATCCTCATTTTTTTGACCATGCTGATGCGGAAGAATAGTTTTAGAACTATCATAATTTTCCATATATGGCACCTCCTTAATATATTATATTTAAAATCCATAAAAATAGCAAGATTAAAAAGATGTTTAATTGTTCAATAAATCTATTGACATATGACTGATGATGAGGTATAGTGTATTTAACGATTAAACGATTATTGAATTATTTAAATGATTGAAAGAGAGGCGGATATTTATGAAGAAAAGCTACAAAATTGATGTTGACTGTGCTAACTGCGCCAATAAAATGGAAGACGCTGCAAAAAAAACAGCCGGAGTAAAAGACGCTACTGTTAATTTTATGACTCTTAAAATGAGCGTTGAGTTTGAAGAAGGACAGGACCCTAAAGCCGTTATGCAGGAAGTTAGAAAAAATTGCAAAAAGGTTGAAGACGACTGCGAAATTTTTATTTAATTTTAAATGCGCCCTTTAATGGGCGCAAAATTATAACAAATATATGAATAATAAAACATATGTTTAAAATATATTTTTATAAAATGGAAGGTGCGGTAAAATGAATAAAAAACAGAGAAAAAATCTTATAAGAATAATTATATCGGCCGTGCTTATAGTAGCCCTAAACTATGTTAATGTTGACGGCTTTGCTCGTTTCCTGCTCTATCTAATACCATATCTTATTGTTGGATATGATATACTTATAAAAGCCTTTAAGGGTATTAAAAACCGTCAAGCCTTTGATGAAAGCCTTCTTATGGCAATAGCCACCATAGGTGCCATAGCATTGGCTTTATACGACAGCGGAGACTATACAGAAGCCATAGCCGTAATGCTGTTTTATCAGGTTGGAGAGTGGTTTCAAAGCTATGCTGTGGGAAAAAGCCGCAGAAATATAAGCGACCTTATGGACATTCGTCCAGATTACGCGAATATTGAAAACTCCGACGGAAGGCTGGAACAGGTTGACCCTGACGATGTTGAAATAGGAACAATTATAGTTGTTCAGCCCGGTGAGAAAGTTCCTATTGACGGAATTATTACAGAAGGAGAAACCAGCCTTAACACAAGCGCTCTTACAGGCGAAAGCCTTCCAAGAGAGGTTAAAGCCGGCGATGAGGTTATAAGCGGCTGCATTAATATAAACGGACTTATAAAGCTTAAAACAACGAAGGAATTCGGCGAGTCAACAGTATCAAAAATACTTGACCTTGTTGAAAACGCCAGCTCAAGAAAGTCAAAATCCGAAGACTTTATAACAAAATTCGCAAGAGTGTATACTCCGGCAGTAGTTTTAAGTGCCATAATTCTGGCCATTCTGCCTCCTGTGTTTGGAATGATAACCGGAGGAAATGCAGTTTGGAGCACATGGATATACAGAGCCCTTACATTTCTTGTAATAAGCTGCCCTTGCGCCCTTGTAATAAGCATACCTTTAAGCTTTTTTGCTGGAATAGGCGGGGCCAGCAAAGAAGGTGTCCTTGTAAAAGGCTCAAACTATCTTGAAACACTGTCTAAAACAAAAACAGTTGTATTCGACAAAACAGGAACTCTTACAAAGGGCGTATTTCAGGTTACGGCAGTTCATCCTGAAAAAATAGATAAAACGCATCTTTTGCACCTTGCGGCCCATGTTGAGAGATACTCAACACACCCAATAGCAAACTCGTTAAAAGCGGCTTATCCAAATGAGGCTGACGACTGCATTGTTGAAAACGTTGAAGAAATAGCGGGTCATGGCATAAGGGCCAATGTAAACGGCGATATTGTATATGCTGGAAACTCTAAAATGATGGACTCCATAGGAGTAAATTGGATTCCATGCGAATGTGTTGGAACAATAATACATGTAGCCATAAATGATACTTATGTTGGACATATAGTTATATCGGACGTTGAAAAGCCTACATCTAAAGAAGCCATAATAAAGCTTAAAAAAGCCGGCGTAAATAAAACAGTAATGCTTACAGGCGATTCAAAAGAAGTTGCCGATAGAGTTGCTTCTGACCTCGGAATTGATATTGTTTATTCTGAACTTCTTCCGGCTGACAAGGTATCAAAAGTTGAAGAACTTATAGGCGAGAAAAAGTCTGAAAATGAAAAGCTTGCCTTTGTTGGCGATGGAATAAATGACGCTCCTGTACTTTCAAGGGCAGATATAGGAATAGCCATGGGCGCTATGGGCTCTGACGCCGCCATAGAAGCCGCCGACGTTGTCCTTATGGACGACGACCCGCTTAAAATAGCCAAAGCTATAAAAATATCCCGCAAGTGCCTTCGCATAGTTCATCAAAACATTTGGTTCGCCATAGGCGTTAAACTTATATGCCTTGTGCTGGGCGCCGTTGGAATAGCCAATATGTGGCTTGCTATATTTGCAGACGTTGGTGTTATGATATTGGCCATTTTAAACGCTATAAGAGCTTTGTTTGTTAAAAATCTTTGATGAAAATTAAAAATAAAAATCTTTCCATAAGAGGGCGGTATTAAATATCGCCTTTTTATTTATTTTTAAAATGCAAAATTTATGCTAAACTAAAGGTGCTTCAATTCAGAACATACAGCATTTTAACTATGAATCAATCATAACTCAATATTGATATAATGAAAACATAAGTGTATTTTGGCTTATTTTTAAGATATTTGCTTTTTATAAAGTTGATTTTGAATCAAAGTTATGATATTGTTATAAGATAGGTTTATTAGGTGATTTT
>CAJFUS010000086.1 GCA_904420235.1 Candidatus Neoanaerotignum tabaqchaliae | reverse complement strand
TCAAAGATGATTTTGACATAGTAAAAAATGAATATGAGAAATATTTCGTACTGAATTTTTTCACTCCGCAAAACAGCCAGCTCCTTTTTTCAATAATGTTTTTCGACGCGGATTATTGGAATAACGAAGTGAAAGACAATTTTTCGGCCGTATATTCACGGATTTATGAAAACGGCTCGTCCGTTGTGTTGTGCGTTAACGCCACGGATGTTCAATATTCCATTGACAATAATGAACATAAAGAAAAATATAATCATTTACTGAAAGCAAAAGATGAAATTTGCGGCAATATTTATTTTTTCACAAACTAAACTGTTTAACCTCAGTTATCACAATAAAATCAACTTAATATTTACATTAAAATCATAAAATTCAAATTTTCCATATACAAAGCAGTACGGCAAATCTTTTATACAATATTTTTTCAAAAACTAAAGCGAGGCTCTTTTAAAGCCCCGCTTTTTTAATATTATGTCAAATTATTTTTTTGCGTCTTTTATGGAAAGATTAAGCCTTCCCTGCTGGTCAATCTCAAGAAGCTTTACGGTAACCTCGTCGCCAACCGCAAGCACGTCCTCAACCTTATTTACTCTTTCTTTAGATATTTTTGATATATGCACAAGGCCTTCTTTTCCGGGTGCTATTTCAACAAATGCGCCGAAATTCATAAGCCTTGTAACTTTTCCCTCATAAATCATGCCTGGCTCAGGGTCCATTGTTATAGCCTTAATCATGTCAACAGCCTTCTGCATCATGGCCGTATCCTCGCCTTTAATAAACACTCTTCCATCGTCTTCCGTGTCTATTGTGCAGCCGGTAACCTCAATAATTTTCTTTATTGTTTTGCCTCTTGGGCCTATAAGGTCGGCTATTTTGTCAACATCTATAACAAGGTTAACAATTTTAGGGGCGTATTTTGAAAGTTCTTTCCTTGGCTCGGCTATACACTTAAGCATAACCTCGTCAATTATATAATCTCTCGCACGCTTTGTCTGCTCAAGAGCCTGCTCTATCATTTTAAATGTAAGGCCCTTAATCTTCATATCCATTTGAATGGCCGTAATGCCCTCGTGAGTTCCAGCAACCTTAAAGTCCATGTCGCCAAAGAAGTCCTCAAGACCTTGTATATCTGTCATCATAATAAAATCGTCATCATTGTCGCCAGTAACAAGACCAACTGAAATTCCAGCTACAGGACGCTTTATAGGCACTCCGGCGGCCATAAGCGAAAGTGTTGAGCCGCATACACTGGCTTGGCTTGTAGAACCGTTCGAGCTCATTATATCTGAAACAAGCCTTATGGCATATGGGAATTCTTCTTCGTCCGGTATAACCGGAAGAAGGGCCCTTTCGGCAAGGGCGCCGTGGCCAATCTCGCGTCTTCCCGGACCTCTTGATGTTTTGGCCTCTCCAGTTGTAAAGCCTGGCATATTATAGTGGTGTATATATCTTTTTGACACCTCGGATGTGTCAAGTCCGTCCAGCTTCTGAATCTCAGCCATAGCTCCAAGGGTTGTAACTGTAAGGCACTGTGTTTGTCCCCTTGAGAACAGCGCAGAGCCATGGGTTCTTGGAAGCACGTCAACCTCTGCGCTTAAAGGACGTATCTCCTCAAGACCTCTTCCATCAGGGCGCCTGTGGTCGCGAAGTATCATATGACGCACCGTCATTTTCTCGAATTTATATATGGCGTCATTTACAGTCTGCTCAACCTTCTCCTCATCACCAAGTATCTCGGCTATTTTCTCGGAAAGGCTTGACATAACCTCTTCGGTTATCCCGTTTATTTTTATGTCTCTGTCCTGCTTTTTCTCGGCAAAAACAGCTTCCTCCATTCTAGGCGTAGTTATATATTCAGATATAAGGTTATAAACGTCTTCATTTACGTTATACTCCTCGTAAGTCTGCTTTTCCTTGCCCTCTGCGGCAACTATTTTGTCTATAAACTCAACTATTTTAACGTTTTCATCATGGGCAAGACGAATGGCCTTCATCATAACGTCATTTGGAACCTCCGACGCTCCGGCCTCAATCATCATTACTTTGTCTTTTTTAGACACAACCGTAAGCGAAAGACGGCTTACTTCTCTTTGAGCCGAATCGGGGTTAACAACAAGCTCACCATCAACAAGACCTATATTTACAGAGCCTACCGGGTCCGTAAAAGGTATATCGGAAATTGAAAGAGCTATTGAAGCTCCCCAAAGAGCCGCTATCTCCGGCTGGCAGTCCTGGTCAACGCTTAATACTGTGGCAACAACAGCCACATCATTTCTATAATCCTTTGGAAAAAGCGGACGTATAGGCCTGTCTATACATCTTGCGGCAAGTATTGCCTTTTCACTTGGCCTTCCTTCTCTTTTTATAAAGCCGCCAGGAATTTTTCCTACAGCATATAATCTTTCCTCGTAATCAATGCTTAACGGGAAAAAGTCTATGCCCTCCCTTGGCTTATCCGAAGCCGTAGCCGTTACAAGAACAACTGTGTCGCCATAGTGCACCAATGCAGCCCCGTTAGCTTGTTCGGCAACTCTGCCTATATCAACTTTAAGCTCGCGTCCGGCTACCTGTGTTGAATAAGTTCTGAACATTTACATTCTCCTTTTTAATAATCAGCACCATGGATGTTCAGCTTTAAAAACAATAACTCTTATTTTCAAAGCTAAATATCCATAGTGCTCCCATATTTTTTAAACAACAATAGAGAGGAGGCTGCTCCTCTCTATTTTATTATTAAAATTATTTTCTAAGTCCAAGCTCGTTTATAAGGCTACGATATTTCTCAATATCCTTGCTCTTAAGATAGTTAAGAAGACCTCTTCTTTGACCTACCATTTTAAGAAGACCTCTTCTTGAGTGATGGTCTTTTTTGTGAGATTTAAGATGCTCTGTAAGAAGGCTTATTCTTGCCGTAAGAAGAGCAATCTGAACCTCAGGCGAGCCTGTGTCAGAAGGTGTTCTGCCATACTTTTCAATAATTTCAGCTTTGTTAATCATTTTAATATCCTCCTAAAAATTATAAAATATAAATTAATCCGTCAGCTAAGAAAAGGACAGGAGATGCCATTTTCTGGGCTGAGGAACACGACCGTATTATTTTAACATAAACAAATTTTATTTGCAATAGTTTTTATATTATGATACACATTTTATAAAACAAAAAATTACATTTTATATTTTTAATATAACACATATTTTTCAGTTTAGACACATTTTAAAACAAATAAAACAAATTCATAACTTCCAAACAAAATTAATCATATTTTTTATAGACTAAAATTAAACTTTTTAAAATTGAAACTCAAATTTTTAAAGCATCAATTACTCCCGCAAATTTTGTTTTATTATATGAAGCGAAAACTCTTCATTTTTTGGATTTCTGTCTTATCAAAATCATGAATGAAGCTTTAAATAAAAAATTCTTTTTCAATTTGATTCGTCAGCTTAGTATTTATTTTCCCATTTTCTAAACTCTTCCGAAAGAAAATAGTTAACCGTCTCAAGCTTGTCTTTTCTAAGTCTTTCCGAAAGCTGCTCAATGCTCGAGAATTTAACCTCGTCCCTTATGAAGCTGAAAAAGTACGTTTTTATATATTTTCCGTATATCTCTTTATTAAAACCGAATATATTAGTTTCAACCGTTCTTTCGGCGCCATTTACGGTTGGATTTGTTCCCACATTAGTCATGCTTTGGTATATCTTACCGTCAACCTCTGTTTTAGTGGCATATACTCCGTCTGGAGGCAAAAGCTTATGTTCCTCTGTTTGTATATTTGCCGTAGGAAAATCAATAGTTCTTCCTATATGTCTGCCGCTTGTAACCTTTCCATACACAAAATACGGCTCTGTTAAAAGCTCGTTGGCAAGTTCCATGTCTTTTGACAGTATAGTCTGGCGTATTTTGGTTGAGCTTACCCTTTCGCCATAAAGATTAACTGACGGCACTTTTATTACTTCGGCTCCATATTTTTGACCTATTTCTTTAAGAAGGTCATAATTCCCCTTGGCGCCTTTTCCAAAATGATAGTCATACCCAACAACAAGAACTTTGCAATTCATGCGTTCAAATATAATTTCTGAAGCAAATTTTTCTGGGTCCATAGAGGCAAACTCTTTTGTAAAGGGATATTCTATATAAATGTCAACTCCCATTTTTTCAAGTATAAGCCTTTTTTCACTTGAACTAACTATAACGGCTGCTGTTTCTCTATTTCCAAACATAAACATTGGGTGAGGAAAAAAAGAAAAAACAACCGATTTTATATTAAGGCAAGCCGCTTTTCTTTTTGTAATATCAATAAGCGCCCTGTGGCCAAGATGTATCCCGTCAAAATTTCCAAGTGTAATGGCTGTTGGATTTTTTTGAATAATATTATCACTGTTTATATATTCCATTTTGCTGCACCTTTATAAAAGTATGGTAACCGGCCTTATAAAAACCGCTTTTTTTTCATTATCAAAATCTGTTTCATATAGGCCGTTCAATTTCCCTGTGCTGTCAAATGCTGTTACTTTTTCACCTAAAGCAATCTCATCACTGCTTTTATCAAAATACCACTTATATATTTTTCCGCCGTTATGAAGAATCTTGTCCGCTTTAGGCATTATATGTATCTTTTTATATTCTGTCAACGCTTCTTCCATCGAAATAAGGCATCTGTCTATTTCATTATTTTCCCATAACTCCTTTAATTTTTCAAGAGTCACACTGTTTTCAACACTAAAACTTCCACTTCTTGTTCTCACAAGGGAGGACATATATCCTCCAAAGCCAAGCTTATTGCCAATATCCGAGGCAAGCGTTCTTATATAAGTACCCTTAGAGCAGTTTACTGAAATTTTTATTTTGTCGGGCGGCATAAATTCAAGTATATCTATGCCATAAATAACTACTTCTCTTGCCTTTCTCTCAACCTCAACGCCGCTTCTTGCCAGCTCATAAAGTTTTTTGCCGTTTATCTTTATTGCAGAATACATAGGCGGCACCTGCTTTATCTCACCCTTAAACGATAATACGGCTTTCTTTATTTTTTCCTCGTCAAAATCAACTTTAAATTGTTTTATTATATCGCCGGAGGAATCTTGGGTTGTAGTTTCCGCTCCAAAAGTAATTTCGGCAACGTATGTTTTGCCGCCGTTCATTATATAATCGGCAAGCTTTGTAGCTTTTCCAATACATATAGGCAAAACGCCTTCGGCATCTGGGTCCAAGGTTCCGGTGTGGCCAACTTTTTTTTGATTTATCGTTTTTCTTACAACAGCCACAACGTCATGGGAAGTATATCCCTTTTCTTTATAAACATTTATTATACCGTCCATAGCCACCACTTTTTCAAATCTGCTTTTTAATTTCAGAAATCACCTTAAAAATTATGTCTATCGGCTCTCCGCTTATTGTGCAGCCGGAAGCCCTGATATGCCCGCCGCCGCCAAAAGCCGAAGCTACTTTGCAAACGTCAATTTCATCGCCGCTTCTTAAACTTACCTTAAAAACGCCTTCGGACTTTTCATAAACAAAAACCGCAACCTCACAACCATTTATCCCTTTAATATAATTTATAATCTCCGAAAGGCCGTCACTTGTTGTGCCGCAAAGTTTAATATCGTCAAGAGTCATATATGAATATATAATCTTGCCGTTTTCCTCTTTTTTCATTCGTTCAATGGCCATTCCCATGGCTTTGGCTTCCTCAAATTTTCTTGTGTTGAATATAGTGTTATAAATGCGGCTGAAGTTAAAATTGTATTCTACCAGCTTAGAAGCTATTGCAAGAGTTTTTGGACTTGTTGACGTATGTCTGAACCCGCCGGTATCAAAAATAATGCCGGAATAAAGGCAAGCGGCTATATTCTCATCCAATGGTATAAAACCGTCAATAATATCATACACAAGCTCGCTGGCCGAAGAGGCTTTTGGATAGACATAATTCAGTTTTCCAAAACCGGTATTGCTTTCGTGGTGGTCAATATTTATGGTGTTTTTCGTGTTTAAATATAAGCCGCCAAAAATTCCGAGCCTTTCAATATCTCCGCAGTCAACGGAAACATAAAGGTCTGGGACAAAATTTTCAATGTCAAAATCTGCTATTTTTTCAGCAGGCATAACATTAAATGTGTCGGAATATCTCTCCAAAAGCACTTTAACATTTTTACCCAGCTTTTTAAGTGCAAACCCCAACGCACACGATGCCCCAACGGCGTCACCGTCAGGACTTGTGTGTGCTGAAACAGCTATATTTTCAGCTGCTTTTAAAGCGTTTCTTATATCATTAAGGCTGTTATTGGTCATTTCCGCTGCCGCCTTCACTTGATATTTCCTTTATGAGCCTATCCATTTTAATGGCATACTCAACAGAGTCATCAAGTTTAAACAAAATTTCAGGAGTGTTTCTTAAATTAACTCTTTCGGCAAGAAGATGCCTTATAAAACCGGATGCGTTTTTAAGTCCTTGCATAACTCCAGCTTTTTCCTCATCATTTCCAAGAATTGACACAAAGGCCTTGCAATATTTCAAATCAGACGTTGTCTCAACCTTGATAACGCTTGTCATTTTATTTATTCTTGGGTCTTTCACTTCTGTTCTTATTATATTGGCAAGCTCCCGTTGAAGCTCGTCGTTAATTCTTATCATTCTTGTGTTTGGCTTTCTCATTTTATCACCTTATCTTGGGACTTCCTCCATTACAAAAGCTTCAAGAGTATCACCCATTTTAACGTCGTTGAATTTCTTTATTACTATACCGCACTCATATCCGGTGTTTACCTCTTTAACATCATCCTTAAAGCGCTTAAGACTTTCCATTTCGCCCTCAAACACAACTATGCCGTCACGCACAACTCTAATTTTGCTTCCTCTTGCTATTTTTCCGTCAAGAACATAGCTTCCGCATATTGTTCCAACACCCGACGCCTTATAAATTTGACGTACTTCGGCATGACCTGTTACTTTTTCTTCATAAACAGGGTCCAAAAGCCCCTTCATAGCGGCGCTTATATCCTCAATGGCGTTGTATATTACTCTGTAAAGCCTTACGTCAACTTTCTCGTTGTCGGCAAATATTTTTGCTGCCGGCTCCGGCCTTACATTAAAACCTATTATAATAGCATTTGACGCGCTGGCAAGCATAACGTCTGACTCTGTTATTGTTCCAACACCGCCATGAATTATGCGCACCCTAACCTCATCATTTGAAAGTTTTTCAAGGCTCTGCTTAACAGCCTCAACTGAACCTTGAACATCTGCCTTAACAACAACGCCTAACTCCTTAACATTTCCAGACTGTATTTGTGTAAACAAGTCGTCAAGAGATACCTTTTGAGGAGTATTTTTAATAAGTTCAGTTCTATTTTTGGCTATAACGCTTTCGGCAACCTGTCTTGCTTGTTTCTCATTTTCAGCAACATAAAAGCTATCGCCGGCAGAAGGAACTTCTGAAAGACCAAGTATCTCAACAGGCGTTGAAGGTCCCGCTTTTTTAACTCTTCTTCCTTTGTCGTCCATCATGGCCCTTATTTTTCCATAGGCGCTTCCGGCCACAACAGGGTCGCCTATGTTAAGGGTTCCATTTTGAACAAGCACCGTTGCAACAGGTCCGCGTCCCTTGTCAAGCTGCGCCTCTATTATTGTTCCTCTGGCCCTCTGGTCTGGATTTGCCTTAAGCTCTTTCATCTCGGCTACAAGTGTAATCATCTCAAGAAGTGTGTCTATTCCGGTTTTCTTAACCGCCGAAACTGGAACGCATATGGTATCTCCGCCCCAATCTTCGGCCATTACGCCGTATTCAACAAGCTCCTGCTTAACCCTATCTGGATTGGCGCTTGGCTTATCCATTTTGTTTATGGCAACTATAATGTCAACTCCTGCGGCTTTGGCGTGGTTTATAGCCTCTATGGTCTGCGGCATAACGCCGTCGTCGGCAGCAACAACAAGAACGGCTATATCCGTAACCTGCGCACCTCTCATACGCATGGCTGTGAAAGCCTCATGGCCCGGTGTGTCAAGGAATGTTATTGGTTTTCCATTAATTTGAACAGTATAGGCACCTATATGCTGAGTAATTCCCCCAGCCTCTCCGCTTGTAACATTGCTGTGTCTTATGGCGTCAAGAAGAGAGGTTTTTCCATGGTCAACATGGCCCATAACAACTACAACAGGCGGCCTTTCCTTAAGCTTCGACTCGTCAACAGCCTCTTCCTCAAAAACCTCTTCAAATATGTCCTTTTCTTCCTCAAGTTCAAGTATAACATTATACTTCTCGGCTATTTCAGAGGCTGAGTCGAAATCAAGGGTAGTATTTGGAGTCATAACCTTGCCCTCAAGGAAAAGAGCCTTTATAAGCTCGGCTGTTTTTTTGCCTAATACCTCGGCAAGCTCTGCAAGTGTAAGCTCTGCTGGTATCTTTTTAATTTTAAGCTCGTCGTCCTCTTCTTTAACCGGCTGAGGTGTCTTAACCTCCTGAACTTTAGGCTTAGAGTGATTATTATTTTGTCCGTTGTTCTTAAAATTGCCCTTTCCGTTTTTCTGGTTATGCTGATTATTTCTGTTCTTATTTCCGTCGTTTTTTTTGTTATTTTCTGAAGGCACCGAAGATTTGGCGCTTATAGCTTTCTGCTGGTCGTTTCTTTCATTTGGCTTTTTCCTATTATCATGGGATACATATTCAGGCTGTTCCTTTTTAAATCCCTGAGGTTTTTTAAAATTCTGTCCGTTTCCGGAATTTTCAGAACGCTGAGGTTTCCTGTCAGACTTAGGCTTAGGCTGTCCTTTAGCTGTCCTATCCTTATTAGGCTCAGCAGTTTGCTTTTTTGCTTCTGTTTTCTCTGTTTTGTCGGAAACAAGAACTGATGACTCTTCCTTAGCCTTTGGCTTTTCCGGAGAAAAGGCATTCCTTATTTTTGACGCAAACTCCTCATCAACAGCGCTTAGATTTGATACCGAAATCCCAAACTCCTTAGCTTTTTCCACAATTAACTTACTGCTTATATTCAATTCCTTTGACAATTCATACACTCTTACTTTTGACAAAGGCTCCACCTCCTAATGCAAACCATGGCGCGCCTACGAATTAAAAACCTTAACAAGTTCCGCGGCAAAGCCCTCGTCCGTTATCGCCACAACCGAACGCGCGCCCCTTCCTATAACTTTTCCCAACTCATCTTTGCTTCCCGCACATATTAGATTTATATTATAAAACTTAGCTGAATTACCAAACTTTTTTTTAGTATTCTCAGAAGCATCCTCGGCAATTACAATAAGTTTGGCTTTTTTGGCTTTAACAGCGTTTTCACAGGCAAACTCCCCAGAAACAAGCCTTCCGGCCTTTTGACAAATTCCCATAAGCGACATAAACTTATTTTTCGCCATTTGTCAGTTCCTCCCTAAGTTGTTCATAAACATCTTTAGGCACCGCTGTTTTAAAGCTTCTTTCAAGGCCTTTTGTTTTTTGAGCTTTTTCAAGACATTCTATATTAGGGCATATATAAGCGCCTCTGCCTGGCTTTTTTCCTGTAAAATCAACGCTGAATGTGCCGTCTTCGCTTTTAACTATTCTAACAAGCTGCCGTTTGTCTTTCATTTCCTGACAGCCAGTACATTTCCTTAAAGGAACTGACCTTTGTTTCATAACACTCTCTCCTTATGAAATTTATTCATCAGCGTCTTCATCTAAAGCGTTCTGCTCGCTGTCAAGGCTGTCCTGCTCATTATCAACAGCTAAATCTTCGGCAGTTTCGTTTACTTCATCATCATTGGGCTGCTCAATTTCCTCATCATCAAGGAAACCGGTTTCGTCAGCTTGAGTCTCGCTTTTTATATCTATCCTCCAGCCAGTAAGCTTAGCCGAAAGCCTTGCGTTCTGTCCCTCGCGGCCTATGGCAAGAGAAAGCTGATGGTCCGGCACAACAATTTTCGCACTTTGCTCGCCATCGTTTATTTTAACCGCTACAACCTTTGACGGACTTAAAGCCGAAGCTATAAACGTTTCCGGATTCTCATTCCACTCAATAATGTCTATTTTCTCACCGTTAAGTTCGCTTACTATGATGTTAACTCGGCAGCCATTTTGTCCAACACAAGCGCCTACGGCGTCAACATTAGGGTCTTTTGACCATACGGCAATCTTTGTTCTTGAACCAGCCTCTCTGGCTATGCTCTTAATCTCAACAACACCGTCATGAACCTCCGGAACCTCCTGTTCAAAAAGACGCTTAACAAGCTCCGGATGAGTTCTTGAAACATAAATCTGCGGACCTTTTGTTGTTTGCTTAACCTCAAGCACATAAACCTTTATTCTGTCGCCAAAATTATACTCCTCTCCGGCAATCTGCTCATTAGGCAAAAGTATAGCGTCTATTTTTCCAAGCTGAACTATAACGTTCTTTTTTTCATGGCGCTGAACTATACCGGTTATTATCTCTCTTTCTTTTGTTATATATTGATTATAAAGTATTTCCCTCTCTGCCTCGCGGAATTTTTGAACAACAACCTGTTTGGCGGTCTGCGCCGATATTCTTCCAAAATTTCTTGGTGTTATAACCTCATTATAGGTATCGCCCAAGTGATACTGAGGCCCTAAAATTTTAGCCTCCTGATATGAAATTTGTGTAAGTGGGTCCTCAACAGTCTCAACAATCTCTTTTTGAGCGTAAACGGCCACTTCTCCCGTTTCCCTGTTTATCTCAACCTTTACATTCTGAGAAGAACCAAAATTCTTTTTGCACGCTGAAACAAGAGAAGCTTCTATGGCGTCAAAAATAACTTCTTTGTCTATTCCTTTTTCTTTTTCAATAATGTTAAGGGCTTCAATAAATTCAGCCTTATCAACCTTGTCCACTTTTACCTAAACCTCCTTAAAAAATAACCGCAAGGCGCGCCGATGAAACGCTTTTTCTGTCAAAGCTCATCTCGTTTCCGTCCTCGTCAATTATAACTATATTATTATCCTCAAGGCCCTTAAGCTTTCCCTGAAACTCTTTTGAGCCATTAATTGCCTTATAAAGTTTTATATCAACAATCTCTCCGGCATATTTCTCGAAATCGGAGTCTTTTTTAAGTGGCCTGTCAATTCCCGGAGAGCTAACCTCAAATATATAAGCCTGCTCAATAGGGTCGCTGTCGTCAAGCAGCTTTTCAGCGGCTTTACTAAAAATCTCGCAGTCGTCTATTGTAATTCCGCCCTGTTTGTCAAGATATACCCGCAAGTAATAATTTTGACCTTCTTTCACAAACTCAACGTCAACTATCTCAAATCCCATTTCCTCGGCCGTTCCTGATAAAAGTGCCTCAACTCTCTTTGCCGTATTCATAGAGCTTCCCATAAAATCACCTCTTACTTTTATAATAAAAAAGTAAACAAAAGAGTGGGCAAAACACCCACTCTTAACCAAAACACTATTCCATCTGTTACATTATAACACCATAATATAAATGTTGCAACAAAAAATTCATATAAACATGGCTTATCTGTAAATTATTTCATGTCTCTTAGGACCTGTTGACACAATGCTTATAGGATAGCCAAGTTCTTTTTCGATAAATTCTATATAGTTCCTTGCGTTTTCTGGAAGCTTATCATACTCGGTTATGCCGCGTATATCGCATTTCCAGCCAGGAAGCACTTTAAGCACCGGCTTTGCTTTCTCAAGAAGCGGCGTTACAGGGAATTCCTTTGTAACCTTTCCGTCAATCTCATATCCGACGCAAACCGGTATCTCGTCAAGGTATCCCAAAACATCAACAACCGTAAACGCTATATCAGTTGTTCCCTGAAGCATACAGCCATAGCGGGCGGCTACACAATCAAACCAGCCCATTCTTCTTGGCCTTCCGGTTGTGGCTCCAAACTCTCCGGCGTCTCCGCCTCTAATTCTAAGCTCCTGCGCCTCGTCTCCGAAAATTTCGCTTACAAAGGCTCCGCCGCCAACGGCGCTTGAATAGGCTTTTACAACCGTATAAACTTTTTCAATGGCGTATGGAGGTATTCCTCCCGCACCAACAGAACCAAAACCGGATATTGTTGATGACGATGTTGTCATTGGATATATGCCGTGGTCAGGGTCCTTAAGGGCACCAAGCTGACCTTCCAGAAGAATTTCTTTTCCCTCTTTAACGGCTTTGCTAAGATATTCAGCGGTATTTGCTATATAAGGCTCAATATATTTTCTATATCCCATAACCTCGTCAAATATTTTCTTTGGGTCAAGAAGCGGCTGGTGATACAAATGCTCAAGAAGAACATTTTTCACCTCGCAGGCCGCCTTAATTCTTTCCATAAAAACATCCTCATAAAAAAGGTCGCAAATTTGTATTCCTGTTTTGGCATATTTATCAGAATAAAAAGGAGCTATACCGCTTTTGGTTGAGCCAAACTGCTTATCACTTAATCTGGCTTCCTCAAGGGTGTCAAAAAGGATATGGTAAGGCATAAGAAGCTGGACTCTGTCGGAAATCATTATTTTAGGATTTTTAATTCCGCTTTCCTCAAGATACTGAAGCTCTTTTATAAAATATGGCACATTAAAAGCCACGCCGTTTCCAATAATATTTACAGTGTTCTTATTAAAAACACCTGATGGCATTTGATGAAGGGCAAACTTGCCATGCTCATTAATTATGGTATGCCCCGCATTGCTTCCGCCTTGAAAACGTATTACTATGTCGGCTTTTTCAGCAAGCAGGTCTGTAATCTTGCCCTTTCCCTCATCGCCCCAGCAGGAACCAACAATCGCTTTAACCATTACACAATCACTCCTGTAAGTTAAAAGTATTTTAGTTTTTTACCATTTCATATTATATTATATTTATTGTTATAAGTAAAATAAATACTTTTTATAGTAGATATAATTATTAATTATTCTAAATTCATAATAAAATAAAACCACTTTTACTCCAGCAAAAATAATGTTTAGTAATCAAAAAGTTATACTTCGTATACCAAAAACGACGTTTTGCAATGAATAATTAAAATTAATAACCGCCATATAAACGCTAAAAAAGCCCGCATAAAACGGGCTTTTTAAATATTAAATACTTTCTCCAAATTGCTTATAACCAAATGCTTTGGTAATGCCTGTAAAATCAGTCAATACTAAACCTGTATCTAATTTTACAAATACATTCCCAACTTAAATACATACTTTATTGGTTAAACTCTTATTTCCTCCCCTGTATCGCTTAAAAGGTCTTTGTTGGCTTCAAGAATTGGTTTAACAACATTTTTTATAAATTCTTCTGTCTGCTGAGGCGCGCGTCCAACAAAGTTTTTGGCGTCCATTATAGAATTAAGTTCTTCTATTGTAAGACCAAAAACAGGGTCATTGGCTATTCTTTGAAGAAGGTCATTAGGCTTGCCTTCAGACTTTACAACCTTTCCAGCGGCCATAGAGTGCTGACGTATCCTTTCGTGAAGCTCCTGACGGTTGCCGCCTTTTTTAACAGCGTCCATCATTATATTCTCAGTAGCCATAAACGGCAGCTCATTGTTAAGGTGCTGCTCTATAACCTTCGGATAAACCACAAGACCGTCAACAACATTCCTATAAAGGCTTAAAACAGAATCAAGTGCAAGGAAAGCCTCTGGAACACTTATTCTTTTATTGGCCGAATCATCAAGAGTTCTCTCAAACCACTGAGTTGATGCCGTTATAGCCGGATTAATGGCGGCTGATATTACATATCTGGCAAGAGAACCAATTCTTTCACTTCTCATAGGATTTCTTTTATAGGCCATTGCCGACGAACCTATTTGATTCTTCTCAAAAGGCTCCTCAACCTCTTTAAGGTGTTGCAAAAGCCTTATGTCATTGCTGAATTTATAGGCGCTTTGGGCAACCTGCGAAAGCAGACTTAAAATTTGATAATCCAGTTTTCTTGGATATGTCTGCCCCGAAACAGCGAAACATTCCTTAAATCCCATTTTCTCAGCAATCATGCCATCAATTTTTTTAACCTTCTCATGGTCGCCGTCAAAAAGCTCAAGAAAGCTGGCCTGTGTTCCTGTTGTACCCTTTGAGCCAAGAAGCTTTGCCTTTGAAAGCTGATGGTCTATATCCTCCAAATCCATTA
>CAJFUS010000085.1 GCA_904420235.1 Candidatus Neoanaerotignum tabaqchaliae | reverse complement strand
TACAGACTTGAAATGCAGGCGAAAATAGGTTTAAGCGGATATAAGGATTTGTACGATTTTTGGGGCCGCTCATTGGCTGAGAAACTTTTGGAAGAAACGGATGTTGTAGTAAATTTGGCTTCAAAAGAATATAGCAAATGTGTTTACAATTATATAAAAGGCAGAGCGCAGTTTATAACATGTGTTTTTGGAGAGCAAATAGACGGCCGGATTGTTGAAAAAGGCACTATGTGCAAAATGGCCAGAGGTGAAATGGTGCGTTTTATGGCTCAAAATAATATAGCGTCGCCGGAAGAAATTAAAAAATTCAGAGTTGGCGGTTATGTTTTTTGTTCGCAAATGTCCGATTCCGAAAATTATGTTTTTATAAAAAATAAAATTTAGGGTTAAATATATAATATCAATGATATTAAAATAAGACAGCCTGATACAACCTGCCACACATCTGTATTGTATTTATAAACTCTATTTACCTTTTCACCTATTAAAAGGCCGAAATTTAGGAATATGAGCTCAAAAACGGCTGTTGAAAGAGCGGCGTTTTTGAAATATACTCCGCTTATTGAAAAAGCCGATATAATTATAAATGTGTTAGCGCAAATGTATATTATTGATTTTAGAATTGGGCTGTTGGCTATTTTGGAATATATTTTATGCTTATTTTTTAAACCCTTAGCCGTAAGTGTTAATCCAAGAAGCAAAACTATGGTAAATGATATAATGGAACAGCTGTAATTTTGGTATTTAATAATGGTGCGGCCGTATACGTCGGCAAATACGGAACACAGTATAAGTGACCAGAAAAGGCCAAGCCTGAAAAGAGCCATGTGTTTTATGCTTTTAAAGTTCATGGACATGCCTGTGCCAAATGAAATGGCGCATAAAATTAGCGTTATAATTATAATTTTGTAAATCATGGCCGTCACCTGTGACATAAAGCTTTATTTATTTTTATTTTATTAATGAAAAATATATTTTGTGCCTGTATTTTTTAGAAAAGAAATATTCGGTTTTTAACAGTCTTGAATGTCTTAAATATTTATATTATTTTAAATTTTAACCAAAAACATTGTCGAATTTTTGATATAATTATATAATAGTAGGGCATTTATAAATTAAAAAGGCTGGTGATATAAATTGGAGGATAAACGGCGCAGAAGAAGAAAAAAACAAAGAACAAGAATTATTGTGGCCGCGGTTATAGCAGTATTGGCGGTAATAGTTGTTATATTTGCCGCTTTTAAAATTTATAATTTCGCTTTCAGCAGCGCGAGGGAATATGTAAACTCATCGTCAGAAAGCTCCGCAGGCGGAGAGGAAGTGTCTGTTGAGATACCTGAGGGAGCCACAACAAAGGATATAGCGAAGATACTTAACGACGCCGGACTTATAGACAGCGAGATTATTTTCAGAATACAAAGCAGAATGTCCGGATATGACGGAACATACATACAAGGGAAATACAGCATACCTATGGGAAGCGGCGCCGAGGAGATAATGGCGATTTTAAGCGCTGGACCGCAGGTTGACGAAAGCCGAAGGGTTACAATACCGGAAGGATATACAGCCCAAAGAATAGCTTCTTTGCTTGAGGAAAGAGGTATAGTTACGGCAGATGATTTTATAAACGAGATGAATACGGGCACATTTGACTATGATTTTTTAAGCGGCATACCAAAAAGAGACTATTACCTTGAAGGTTATCTTTTTCCGGCTACTTATGTTTTTGAGGAAGGCGCTACTGCCCACGACATTATATGCCAAATGCTTGACAGATTTCAAATAGCCTATGACAACATACTGAAAAACAGTGGCTCGGAATATACAACGGACGAGCTTGTTACGGTAGCCTCAATGATAGAGTCTGAAATTCAGGTGCCTGAGGAAAGGGCCATAGCCGCCGGAGTTATATATAACAGACTGGAGGCCGGAATGAGGCTTCAAATTGACTCAACTGTGCAGTATGCCAACAACACAAGAAATGAGGTTGTTACATACGACGATTTAGAGGTTGACTCACCATACAACACATATCAAAATTACGGGCTGCCCATAGGCCCTATATGCAATCCAGGAGAGGCCGCAATGGAAGCCGCCGTTAATCCCGATGACAACAACTATCTTTATTATGTTGTTAAGGAACGGGGAAGCGGAGAACATGTTTTTACTGATAACTATGATGATTTTCTTGTGGCAAGGGAAAACTATCATAACAGCTTTAACAATTAACGTTTTTGAGGTTCAGAAAAATGAAATATTTTACAGATGATTATATAAGCAAGTATATACGGCTTATACAGCCGAAATATGACGGTATTCTTGGGGATATTCAGGAGGAAGCGTTAAATGCCGAAATACCTATAATACCCCATGAAACGGCAAGATTTTTAAGCACTCTGCTTACGGTTAAAAGGCCCAAAGAAATTCTTGAGATAGGCACCGCTGTGGCTTTTTCGGCGGGACTTATGTGCCGGTATATACAGCCGGAGGGACATGTTACAACAATAGACCGGTATGAGCTTATGCTTGCGGAAGCTGAAAAAAACGTAAAAAGGCTTGGCCTTGAGGACAAAATAACAATAATAAGAGGCGACGCCGCCGAGGTTTTGAAGAAGTTGGAGGGGCCTTATGATTTTGTGTTTCTTGACGCGGCAAAGGGACAGTATATACAGTTTTTGCCGGATATACTAAGGCTTATGCCCATAGGAGGCGTTTTTGTGGCTGATGATGTGCTTCAGGGCGGAAATATAGCAAAATCAAGATTTACCCTTCCAAGAAGGCAGAGAACAATACACAAAAGAATGCGTAATTTCCTTTGGGACATATCCCATTTAGACTGTCTTGAGTCCAGCATAATACCAATAGGCGACGGCATAGTTTTCTGCACCAAAATAAAAGAATATATTCCCGAAGAAGGAGAATTCAGCGATGATTGACAAGGATAAAATAGAGCTTTTAGCGCCGGCGGGCGATTATGAGAAGCTTGTTATAGCCGTTTTGTACGGCGCCGACGCCGTTTATATAGGCGGCGAGGAATACGGTCTTAGGGCCAAAGCTAAAAATTTTGACATTGAGACCATGAAAAAGGGCATAGACTTTGCCCATTCTCATGGTGTTAAGGTATATGTAACGGCAAACATATACGCCCACAACGACGATTTTAATGGAATGGCCGAATATTTCAAAAAAATTTACTCCATAGGGGCAGACGCACTTCTTGTATCGGATTTGGGTGTTTTTTCCGTCGCTAAAGAGGCTGTTCCAGATATGGAGATACACATATCAACCCAGGCCAACAACACAAACTATATGAGCGCCAAAATGTGGTATTCCCTTGGGGCCAGACGTATTGTGTCCGCAAGGGAGCTTTCACTTAATGAAATAAAAGATATAAGGGAGAATATACCATCAGATATGGACATAGAGGCTTTTGTTCATGGGGCTATGTGTATATCGTACTCGGGAAGATGCCTTTTAAGCAGTTATCTTACGGGAAGAGACGCAAACCACGGTGAGTGTGCTCACCCTTGCCGCTGGAAATATTACGTTGTTGAGGAAACACGCCCTGGAGAGTATATGCCTGTTGTTGAAAACGAAAGAGGGACTTATATATATAACTCTAAGGACCTTTGCATGATTAATTATATACCCGAACTTGTTTCGGCTGGCATAAGAAGTTTTAAAATAGAAGGCAGAATGAAAACGCCTTTTTATGTGGGAACAGTTGTTAAAGCGTACAGACAGGCCATAGACGACTATTTAAGCTGTCCGGATAAGTATAACGAAAGAAAGCAAAATAATTATTATATAAACGAGGTATCAAAGGCAAGCCACAGAGATTACACAACTGGCTTTTATTTTGGAAAGCCAACAAGCCAAGACCAAGTTTATACAAACAACTCTTATATAAGGGAGTATGATTTTGTTGGCATTATAGACGAAGACTCTGGTGACGATGGTTATGCCGTTGTTATGCAGCGCAACAAATTTGAGACAGGCGATGTTGTGGAAGTGTTTCCCGCAAAGGGTGAAAGCTTTAAAATGGAAGTGGGCCAAATTATAAATGAAGACGGGATAGCCGTTGAGTCGGCTCCTCATCCCAAAGAGCTTCTAAAAATCAAATTCAGTCGGCCGGTGCATAAATATGATATGATTCGGAAAGAAATAAAATAGAAATACACAAGAAATTAAACAGTAAACTTGCGTTCACAGTTTATTAATATTATAGGGGTATTATTGAAGTATAAAATTTGAAAAAATACTTACATATTTGGGAGGTTTTTATTATGAAAAAGAATTTATTAAGCAAGGTTGTTTTAACTGCTTTTGTAACTACAATGGCTTTTGGAACATTTGTAAGCGCTTACGGCGAAAGCAATAACGCCGCTGTGGAAAGCGGAGCTGAGGTTAATGTTGATGACAGGACTGAAATATCTATTATAAGCCATGATTTATCGGATTATGTTTTTTATAAAGGTACTGTAACTTCAGTTCAAAATAACGACGACAGTTTTACAACAATTCTTCTTGGCGACAACGGATTAAAGGCCAACCTTACTGAGGACATAACTGTTATTGACGCCGCAGACGGAAGCATTAAGCAGGTTTCGGATATCAAAAACAACATGGAAGTTATGGTTATGCTTGGCAAAAACACGCCAATGACAATGAGTATACCGCCTATGACAAACAGCGTTGCAGCTGTTGTAATTAATACAGATGACGCCAATGTTGATTTTTCAGTATACAATGACGAGCTTGTAAACGCTGAGAACACACTTAAAATTGAAATAGGCGACGATAC
>CAJFUS010000084.1 GCA_904420235.1 Candidatus Neoanaerotignum tabaqchaliae | reverse complement strand
TATTTATGTTATTATTGTAAATCAATAATCTTTTAATCCGTCAAAAACGAATACGGTTTTGATTTTTGAGTTGTTTGAAACATAAAATTTTTAAATACTGCTTGAAAGCTTAACAATGGACAGAGCCGGAGATGTTAAAATAAATCCGGATTTTCCAGTTATAACCTGAAGCGTGGACGGTACGGTTGTTACTTTGAACAAAACATACATTGGTATTGTGGCTATATCGGACTTTGTGGAGAAACTGTGGCTTGCTACAGCGCCCGGTATCAGCGTTCCGTTAAGATACATATATATTATTATAGAGTCTGGATTGCTTTTTGCCAGATTAAATATTCCCGTAAATGCAGCCATATATACTCCCGAGCTGTTTATAATAATGTTTTCTGAACCTGTGGAATGGCTTATTGATGTGCCATAAGATACAGGATTATTATAAAATGTTACGGCTCCTGTGGCCTTTGTTGGCTGAGCTGTAGTATCTATTGTCATAAGTGAGTCCTGTGAGCAGCAGTTTCCATCGGCACCTTTAGGAATGGTGAAGTTTAAAATAGCGTTCTGGGCCGTACCGGAATTTGTAACAATAGCGTCTGTTCCTGGCTCGCCGGTAGTAGTTGTGCCAACAGTAACAGTGGCGGCTTCGCCGGCAGGACCCTGAGCGCCCTGAGGTCCTTGCGGTCCCTGTGGTCCTTGAGGACCGGCAGCACCCTGAGGACCGATAGCGCCTCTTGGAATAACAAAGTCAAAAATAGCATTTTGGGCTGTACCAGAGTTTGTAACAGCGGCTTCAGTTCCGCTTTCACCGGTAGTTGTAGTTCCCGAGGTTACAGTAGCGGGCTGTCCATCTTCTCCTGTATCACCTTTTTCACCAGCGGTTCCCTGTGGACCAGCTGGACCTTGAGGACCAACAGGGCCTTGTTCGCCCCTTGGGATAACGAAGTTTAAAACGGCGTTTTGGTTTGTGCCGGAGTTAGTAACGGAAGCGTTAGTGCCTGGTTCACCGGTAGTAGTTGTGCCAACAGTAACAGTGGCGGCCTCACCGGCTGGGCCTTGAGGACCCTGTGGCCCTTGAGGCCCTTGAGGACCGGCAGGTCCCGTGGCTCCAGTGTTTCCCTGAGGACCAGCAGGTCCTACGGCTCCAGTATCGCCTTTAGGACCTTGGAATCCGCGCGGCCCTTGTGGTCCCTGAGGCCCTTGTTCACCGGCAGGTATCACAAAGTCCAAAACCGCATTGCAGCTTGTTCCGGCATTTATAACATATGCCTGTGTACCAGGCTCCCCAGTTGAGGTTGTTCCAACTGAAACGCTTGGGTTTGTGCATGGCGCAGGTTTTGGAGGACATGGCGGCGGACAATGATTGCATGAACAGCGTCTTGAGCCGCACTGACATGAATTGCTCTGGTTTCTGTTGTTTGCAACATAATCATCGTTTACATTGCAGCTAAATTGGTTGTACGACATTTTGAACATTCCTTTAATTATTTTTATAATACATAATATTCAAATTTCGATATTTTGCCACAAAAATCAACCTCTTTTTTAAAAAAGAGGTTGATTTTTGTAAAAAGCAGTTTGCCAAAGCCATAAGGGATTTTATTGGTGGACAAAACTGCTTTATTTATTAAAGATTTTTATATTTGAGTATTGAAAAAACAAAACCTATTCTTTTATGAAGGTATAAAGAAGATTGTTAAGCTCCAAAGCTTCATTGTGGAACATAAAATTATTATGTCTTTCAATATAATTGAATATATATGTTTTTGAGTTTTTTATATTTTCCCCAAGCCAAAGGGCTGGAGATTTTCCTAATATATCCAAAACTCCGCCTATAACAAGAGACGGCTTATTAATTTTTGGTATCACATCAATATAATTGTGCGCTCCGCAGTTTAAAAGCAGCTCATATATGGCTAAAGAATCTGCCTTTAATATGTCTGAAATAATCATTTTTTTAATGCTGTCTTCTGTATTAATATTTTCTATATTAAATTCCATATGACTTATTAAATTAATAAGCAGGGAATAACCTTCAATATGGTCTTTTAAATCGGAAAGCTCGTTAACAAATTTATCATAGTCAAATGCTCCGCCGTAGTTCCTGTTTTCTTCAACAGTCCAAAAAGGCATTTTAAAAACGGAGGGAGAGCCGTCTATAAATATAAATTTTGATATGTTCTCGCTTCCAAAAAGCTCAAAATAATCCCAAATTATAGAACAGCCGGTTCTATATCCAACAAGGCATATATTTCTAAGTCCCATGCACTCTATAAACTCTTTCAAATCGGCGGCCATACGTGATATGGAATAGCCAAAGCCAGGTTTTTGACTTTTTCCATGGCCTCGCATATCTATGGCTATAACACGGCAGAAGTTCTTCAGCATATCTGTTTGATATTTGAAAAGCCGCAATGAGCCGCCTATACAATGAATTAGCATAATAGGCATGCCTTTGCCTTCTTCAACAAAATGAATTTTTATTCCATCTCTTGTGTAAAAATCTCTTTCTGCCATAGCTATTCCTCCTTAAAAAGGAACAAATATGAACATATTTTTTTCCAATGATTTATAATACAGATTATATATTACATTATGTTTTATGTCAATTAATGGCCTATATTTTCGTTTTGAAATATTATTTTTCTAAATAAGACCAATAAACGTAAAAAAATTACCATAGATGATAAAAATAAACGCCTCAAAAGAGGCGCTGCGTTAAAAAATTTTTTTCTTTTTAAATATTATTATACATATAATTACCACAACAATGCTTAATACTTTTATGGCTGGATAGCCGTTTTCTAACTCCGGCATGTTGTGAAAGTTCATTCCAAACCAGCCGGTTATAAGTGTGAGAGGAAAGAATATTGTGGAAATCATTGTAAGAAACTGCATATTTTTGTTTTGCTTGGCGTCGGCATTATTTTGATATATATCTTTTATCTGCTGGGCATAGTCTATAAGATGTATGGTTTTTCCCATAAGCCGGTCCGCCCTGTCGGATATATTGCCGAAATATTTAAGCTCGTCTTCGGTAAAAAAATGAGTTTCGTCGTCCTCAAGTATTTTTCCAAGCTCTGTAAGCTGGTCGTAATATCCTCTTAATGTTAGAAGCTGTTTTCTAACAGGGTGCAGGTGACTTTGATAAAAGTCGTTTATGGTATCATGCAGGGCCTCTTCCTCAAGATTCATAAGCCTGTGCTCATATCTTTCAAGCAGCTCACTGTCGGTTGCCATAAACTCTGTCATAAAGTTATACATAAATTTAGCCTTTGTGCCGCCCTGGTGAATTTTGCGGCGCTTAATTCTGTTTAATATTCTTAAAGCGAATCCGCTGTTGTCAACTATAACAATATGCCTGGCGTTTATAAAAAACATAAGCCTGAATCTGCTGCCTAATATATCAAGAAGCTTTGGTATATATAAAGTGCCGAATATACAGTCCTGAAGGGATTCAGCCTTGCAGAAATATACGTCGTCTATTTTATATTCCCTCTCGAATGATATTTTCAGCTTTTCCAATATATAGGGCAGTTCTTCTTCAGTTATAAAAAAAACCGCTGGTATGTCTTTTTTTAACACATATTCAGGTGTTGATTCAATAAGCTGCTCGCTTAAAATATAAACCATGGTAAAATCTCCCGTATTTTTGTTTTATGAGAAACTTACGGCGCGAATAGATGTGTTTGACTCACTATTTTCAAGAACGCCTTCTTTTACACTGTTTTTTATTGTTGGAAGTTTTTCTCTGGCAACCGAAAGCATAAGCTTTATTCGGTTTTCTTGATTAACAAGTGTGGCGCCGGTGTCGTAATCCACAGGAACAATATTAGAGTCGGGGTACATAGATTTTATTTTATGCACCATGCCTTTACCGCATATATGTGTAGGCAGACAACCAAATGGCTGTGTGCAAACAATGTTGCTGTATCCGTGGCGCACAAGCTCAATCATTTCTCCAGGAAGGAACCAGCCCTCTCCCATACGGTTGCCAAGACCAATTAAACCTTCAACAAGAGGTTTAGTGTCTTTGTATGAGGCAAGCTGAGTGAATTTTGACCTGTCAATAGCCTCCATAAAGGCGGCCTCTATTTTTTCAAGATAGCCCAAAAGGGTTTTTGCGGCCGTATATTTAAGCTTACTTCCGCCGTATATTAAAAAGTCCTGAACTCTGGCGTCAACCTTAAACATTAAAAATCCCATAAGGCCGGGAACCATTACCTCGCAGCCTTGGTCTGCAAGAAATTTCTCAAGACCGTTGTTGGCGAAGCTGGCGTATTTAACATATATCTCGCCTACTATTCCAACTTTTGTTTTGATTTCTTTTTTTATTTTTATATCCGAAAAACTTTTTATTACTCTGTCAAAGTTTTCCTTCATTTGTGAAAAACCATATCCGCGGCGGTTTATAAACTGGGATGACAGTTCTTTAACCCATTTTCCAATCATTCTGTCGGTTTCGCCTTTTTTTACTTCATAAGGACGCACCTGATTGCTTAAAAGCATTATTAAGTCGCCGTAAATTACAGCCGCCAATATTCTTCTTATTATAGGCAGCGTAAGCTTAAAGCCGCTGTTCTTCTCAAGTCCCGAAAGGTTAAATGAGATTATGGGAACGTTAGGGTATCCGGCCTTAACAAGAGCTTTTCTTATAAGGTGAATGTAGTTTGACGCTCTGCATCCGCCGCCGGTCTGCATTATCATAAATGCGGTTTTGTTTACATTATACTTGCCGCTGTTTAAAGCGTCTATAAGCTGTCCGGCAACAAGAAGGGCGGGGTAGCATATATCATTGTGCATATATTTAAGTCCCATTTGTTTTACGTTTTGGCCGGAGTTGTCAAGAAGCTCTATTTTGTAGCCCTCGTTTATAAGAACGTTTTTCATTATGTTAAAATGTATTGGAAGCATATCCGGAACAAGTATTGTATAATCCTTTTTCATTTCTTTTGTAAAAAGAATTCTTCCGTTTTCATCTCTTAAAAGTTTTGGCATTTTCATTTACCTCCTGCTGCTTTAAAGCCGCTATAAGACTTCTTAGCCTTACCTTTACAGTGCCTAAATTTGTAATCTCGTCTATTTTTATTTGGGTGTATATTTTTTCGCCGCCCTCAAGTATCGACCTAACCTCGTCGGTTGTTATGGCGTCAAGTCCGCAGCCGAAACTTACAAGCTGAACAAGTTCCATATCGGGCTTGTCAAGTATGTATTTAGCAGCGGCGTAAAGGCGGGCGTGATATGTCCATTGATTCAAAACGTTAACGTGGAACCGGCTCATTTCCCCGCTTAAAACATCCTCGGATATAACGGCCATTCCAAGTGTTTCCAAAAGGGTGTCTATACCGTGGTTTATTTCAGGGTCAACGTGATATGGCCTGCCGGCAAGGACTATTATTTTTTTGCCTTGGCTTCTGGCTTTGCTTATTATGTCATTTCCTTTTTTACGAACCATAAGCATGTAGTTGTCTCTTGCCTCAAAAGCGGTGTCGGAGGCGGCTTTTACCTCTTTAAGACTTATGCCGCTGAAATATTTCGACAATATCTCTGTAAGCTTTTTAGGAAAGTCCTTCCTGCGGTGAACTCCCACATAGTCGTTTATAAATTTAACGCCATTTTTCATTTTCATGTTAGCGGCTATTATCTCGGGATAATATGCCACAACGGGGCAGTTATAGTTGTTGTCTCCAAGGTCCTCGTCAAAATTAAAGCTCATGCAAGGATAGAATATATGCTTCAGGCCTTCCAGTTCCATAAGATATGCCACATGGCCATGAAGGAGTTTTGCCGGAAAACATACGGTATCGCTTGGTATTGTGGCCTGCCCTTTAAGGAATATGCTCCTGTCGGAAAGAGGCGAAACTATAACCTCAAAGCCGAGCTTTGTGAAAAAGCTGTGCCAAAAAACGGCCATTTCATACATGTTAAGGCCAAGAGGTATGCCTATTTTGCCGCGAGTTCCCTTAACAGGATTGAGTGAACGTAATATATCCTGCTTGAATTTATATATGTTAAGGTCGCCAACGGAAGCGCTTTTTGTTACGGGTCTTTCGCACCTGTTTCCGCCTATATACCGGCTGCCGTCGGAGAAGGTGTTTATTGTAAGACGGCAATTGTTGCTGCAAAGGCCGCAGTTGGCGGTTTTAACGGTGTGAGTAAAGTTTTTAATTTCATCAGCCGTTATTATAGAGCTTTTCTCGCCGGCGTTTTCTTTGGCATACAGAGCGCAGCCGTAAGCTCCCATAAGTCCGGCTATAACAGGACGCACAACGTTAACTCCAAGTTCTTTCTCGAAGGCTCTTAAAACAGCGTCATTAAGAAATGTGCCTCCCTGAACAACTATTTTTTTGCCAAGCTCCTCAACGCTGGAGGGACGTATTACTTTATATAACGCATTTTTAACTATGCTTGTTGAAAGTCCGGCTGATATATCGCCTGTTGTGGCGCCGTCCTTTTGGGCCTGTTTAACAGACGAGTTCATAAAAACTGTACATCTTGAGCCTAAGTCAACAGCGTTTTCGGCATAAAGGCCCATTTTTGAAAATTCCTCTATGTCATAACCAAGAGTGTTGGCAAATGTCTGGAGGAATGAGCCGCAGCCGGAAGAACAGGCCTCGTTCAGATATATGTTGTCAACTACGCCGTTTTTAATTTTAAAGCACTTCATGTCTTGGCCGCCTATGTCTATTATAAACTCAACGTCAGGCATAAAATGTTTGGCTGCCGTAAAGTGAGCCATTGTCTCAACAAGGCCAAGGTCTATGTGGAAGGCGTTTTTAATTATGTCCTCGCCATAGCCTGTTACGCAGGAGCCTTTTATTTTTATGTTTGGGTGAGCCGAATAGAGGCCCTCTATGAAATTTTTTATTACGGGAACAGGATTGCCGCTGTTTGACATGTAAACACTGTCAAGTATCTGGTCTTCCTCTCCCATAACAACAACCTTTATTGTTGTGCTCCCTGCGTCTATTCCTATGTATGTGTTTCCAGTATATGTGTCTATGTCGCCATATTCCACATCGGCCGAGTCATGTCTCTTTTTAAATTCCTTATACTCATTTTCGTTGTTGAAAAGAGGAGGTAGCTTGTTCCATTCTGATACCGAAACATAGCCGGAAAGCTTTTTAATTGTTTCGTCAATGTCAATCTGTTTTTCGGCGCAGTATGCGGCGCCAAGAGCCACGTAATAAAGAGAGTTTTCTGGACAGACTCCCTGTCTGCCTATGGTTTT
>CAJFUS010000083.1 GCA_904420235.1 Candidatus Neoanaerotignum tabaqchaliae | reverse complement strand
TTAACTATAACGGCAGCGTTTCTGTATCCGTTTTCATAAGTCTGAGGTCCAAGGGCCTCGTTCATAGAGAATGTTTCTCCCGGTTTAAGAACCGTTCCATTAACATGCTCGCAGCCTACTCTCAGGTTCTCATTGCGTCCGGCATTGGCGCTTCCGCCGCTGAACGTTGTATAGTACGTTCCTATAAGGGTTGTAGCCTTCTCGTTTTCTTCCCTTGTAACGTTAGGCTCGGTAACTTTTCCCACAATATCTATTGTTTCCTCGTCCATGCTTTCAATAACAGGCTTTATTTTCTCATATGTGGCGTTAATATCCATTTCATATCCCTGCCGTTCGTCAGTTATAACAAACTGGCCGTTTTCTCTGCTTATTGTTGAGTCCTGAGCCTCCACGTTTATGGCAGACGCTATCTCGTTAAGTTTTTCTTTTAGAAGTGCCGCGTTATATGTGAACTCCGCCTCAAAATCCTTCGGATTGTTCTCAAGGTCTTTAATCAGTTTGTATCTCTCTTTTATATCGCCGTTTCTGGCATAGTTATAGGCTGCCAAAAGAGTGTCGTCTATGTTATACTTTCCATCAAAATCGCTGTATTTAAGCTGGAATGCATTTCCGGAGCCGTCTTTAAGCTCTATAATTTCGTCTTTGATTTTTTCGTTAATATCACTGTTAAGTTTTTCCTTGGCTTCTTCCATTGTATATCCGCCAAGCTCAACGCCGTTTACCATTACGCCGTTATAAAACGTGTCAATGTTCACGGCCTCATACATTTTATTAACATGTGACCTATACAAAACAAAAAAGCATACGGCCGCCGCTATAACAACAATAATAATGGCGATAATAACTTTTGCTAAATTTTTGTTATTTTTCTTATCCTCACTCATTTTGTTAAATCACCGTCCGGTTTTATTATATATTTTTTAGTATACTTTTACAAGAAAAACCGTATTTTAAAGCCGTTAATTATTAAATCCAAGCCAAAAACGGCGATATAATGCTAAAAACCATAATAATTGCCATAATAATAGCCATGGTGGCCGCTACAATTCTTTTTTTATCCTTCCTTCTTTTTGCCATAAAAACCTCCAAAATCTTTGCACCATGTCACGTCACACTTTATATTGCTAAAACAAGAAAATTGTATTAAAATTACTTGTAATAAATATACATTATCTCAGTGATAAAAACAACAATTTTCTCTCCCGAAAGGAGTAAAAACAATGAATATCGGACTTTTTACCGACACGTATTTTCCTCAGATAAACGGAGTAGCCACATCAGTTCATATGCTAACACAGGAACTCACAAAACTTGGCCACAATGTATACATATTTACGCCTTCCGACCCTAAAAGGAAAAAGACCGGTGAAAATATAATAAGCATGAAAAGCATGCCATGCTTTTTTATAAAAACCTATCGTATAGGCCTTCTATACTCACCGCAGAAGCTTATTGACATAAAGCACCTTAATCTTGATATAATTCATACTCAAACCGAGTTTTCCCTTGGAACATTCGGCAAAATAATAAGCAAAGCCCTTGGAATACCAATGGTGCATACATATCACACCATGTATGAGGACTATGTTCACTACATAGCAGGAATGACTCCAGCTATGGCGCAGTCTATAAGCAGAATATTCTGCAACAGCGCCGACGCCGTAATAGCGCCCACGCAAAAGGTATACGACTCATTGCGTTCCTACGGCGTGTACAAAAATATGTCTGTTATACCAACTGGTATAAACACCGAAAGATTTCACAGCTCAAACTATAAACGTGAGGATGTTGTAGCCTTAAGAAAAAGCTACGGCCTTTCTAAGGATACTCCCGTTATACTTATAGTCGGCAGAATAGCCATGGAAAAAAGCATAGATTTTATATTCAACTCCGCCTCCGAGATATTTAAAAACATTCCCGACGCTAAAATAGTTGTTGTAGGCGACGGGCCGTACAAGAAAAATCTTGAGGAACTTTCACAAAAACTTGGTATATCAAGCAGCGTTATATTTACCGGAGCTAAGCCTTGGAAAGAAGTTGGCCTTTACTATCAGCTTGGTGATGTTTTTGTAAGCGCCTCCGTATCCGAAACCCAAGGACTTACATTTGCCGAGGCCATGTCAGCCTCAATACCGGTTGTTGCCAAAAATGACAGATGTATAAACGGGCTTATAGAAGACGGAAAAACAGGCTTTCTTTTTGACACAAAGGAAGAGTTCGTCAACAAAGTAATCTATGTCTTAAAAAATAAAGACACTTTTGAGCAGCTTAAAAAGGACGCTCTTATTTCGGCAAGTCGTTTTTCATCAGAAAGCTTCGGCCGTTCCGTTGAAAGTCTTTACAAAACCCTTATAGAAAACCCAGAAAGCTTCGGCAGAGCCATTTCAAAACATTATACGCACCATTCAAAGCACTTAATCCCCAAAAAAATACACATAATAAAGGGGTCAAAAAAATATATAAAACGCATAGCCATAAAACCGGCCGGCGCGGTTATAAAATATGTAAAAAGAAACATCAGGGGGGAATAAAAAATGGTATCTGAAAAAATGAAAACCTTTATGGTAGGCAACTCCGCCATAAGAGCCATGTTTGAGGAAGGAAAAAGCATGGCCAAAATATATGGAAAAGAAAACGTTTACGACTTCAGCCTTGGAAACCCAAGTGTTGAACCGCCTGCGGAGGTTAAAAACGCCGCAGTTAAAATACTTAATGAAATGGAGCCAAACACTCTTCATGGATACCCCAGCAATTCCGGTTTCGAGGACGTGCGCCTTCACTTGGCCGAAAGATGCAACAAGCTCCATGGCACAAACTATAATGAAAGCAATTACGTTATAACAACAGGAGCCGCCGCGGCCCTTAACATAACACTCAAGGTTCTGCTTGACCCAGGCGACAAGGTAATAGTATTCGCGCCCTACTTTGGCGAATACAACAACTACATAAGAAATTATGACGGTGTTGTTGTTCCCGTAATGTCCGATACAAAAACATTTCAGCCAAACCTTGATTTATTCGAGAAAAGTGTTGACGAGAAAACAAAAGCCGTAATAATAAACACTCCCAACAACCCAACAGGCGTTATATACTCTCCCGAAACACTTTCGGCCATAGCCAGTATACTTAACAAAAAATCGGCCCAGTATAAAAAGCCTATATAT
>CAJFUS010000082.1 GCA_904420235.1 Candidatus Neoanaerotignum tabaqchaliae | reverse complement strand
GAGCGCACCGGAAAATCCACAGTGTCCTTAGGGCCGAAATCTGCCATTGAACCGGCTATTGTGGCCATAAGCACAACCGGACGCTTGAGGGCCATATTAATTACGGCGCCGTAATCATATATAACGTCGGTCATTTCAGGCAGCATATACCCCTTGCTTAAACGTCCCTTAACACTTTCCGAGAATTCTTTGAACATTCCCTCGGCCCGCTGTTTTATTCTTGACGGTTCGCAGAAATATATAACCGTATTATCCGGCATATATCCGAATATATTGACGGTTTCATTGTAGAAATAGTTTATATAAGCCACCGACGAAAGTATGCCGTCGTTGTTTTTAAGCCTTTCTATAAGCTCTCCAACATGTATCTCAATGTTTTCCGTTTCCTCCCGCAGATTATTTTTCTCAAAGCCCGACTTTATTTTATTGTAGGATTTTTCCATAAGACCAACGGCCCTTTGAAGTCTTTCCCTGTCGCAGAAAAACTCGTTTACAGGGTATATTTCACATTTTTCGGCTCTGTCAACGGACCTTTGAGTGGCCGCGTCCATTGTTCTTATGGAGTCTATCTCGTCGTCCCAAAACTCTATTCTAAAGGCTGTGTCGCTTACGGTTGGATATATATCCACAATTCCGCCTCTTATTGAGAACTGTCCCGGACTTTCAGTAAGCTCCGCCTTCTCATAGCCCATATACACAAGCCTTTCCGACAGAACATCAATGTTTTCCGTTTCCCCCTCTTTAAGGGCTATAACGGACTTTATTAAAAATTCCGCCGGTATAAGCCTGTCAAAAACCGCTTCGGCCGAAACAACAACATTCAAAATTTCGCCTTCTGCAAGGCGTTTTAGGGCCTGAACTCTTTTTGTATCCGTTTCCTTGCTGTGTACGTCGGCGCTGTAAAAAATAATATCCCTTGAGGGAAACAAAATTGTGTTTTTGTTAAGGAAACGCATATTTTCATAAATCTCGGCTGCCTTCAAGTCGTTCTCGGCTATTATTAAGGCCGGTCTTTTTAAATCCTCACAAATAGCGTCTATAACATGGGTTTCCTGAGCATTTATAACTCCCGACGCCAAAACGGGAGTATTTCCGCTTTCTATGTCGCTTTTTAAAATACGGTAGCTTTCAAGGCGTGAAAGAATATTGTTTATATTTTTCACAGTCACACTTCCTTTTTAGGAATAAAATTACATTTGTTCATTGCTTTTTCCGCTCCGAATTTTATAATCTCGGCAACGGCGTCGGCCGCTCTGTCAAGAGCCTCCTCCATAATCGGAACATCTACATCCGAAAAACGGCCCAAAACATGATTTACAAGGTCCCAGCCTTCCGGCTTTTGGCCAACGCCCACTTTTATTCTGTCAAACACATCGGTACCCATGTGGGCTATTATGTTTTTAATGCCGTTGTGTCCTCCGGCGCTTCCCTTCTGTCTTATTCTTATTCCGCCTTCCGGAAGACTTATGTCATCATATATAACTATTAAATCTTCGTTTGTCAGTTTATAAAAATCACATACGGCCCTTACGCTTTCGCCGCTTAAATTCATAAAAGTGAGAGGTTTTAAAAGAATAACCTTCTCGCCGCATATTCTTCCCTCGCCTATAAGTCCTTTAAACTTTTCCCTATCGGCATGAATGCCATACCTGTCAGTTAATTTATTTATTACGGCAAAGCCTATATTATGCCGCGTTCCCGCATATTTAGCGCCGGGATTTCCAAGGCCAACTATAAGTTTCATAATAAAAACTCCTCCAAAATATAACAACAATAAGCCCTAAGTTTTAATACTTAGGGCATACAATCATAGGTTTTACTTAAAACATTCTAATCCAAAAAATAGTCTTTGTCCATACAAAACTTATACTTAAACCGTATCTGTGTCGGAATACGGAAAATACTCATTTATATGCTTTGAAATATAGTTTATAAACAGATTGCTTGAAGGCGACAGGATATTTTTATTTTTATAAGCTATCCCTATGTGTCTTGACATATAAGGAACTAATGGTATGGCTGATATATTAGAAAACCTTCTGTTCATAATTGCCAGCCTTGGCAAAACCGCCACCCCAAGGCCACGTTCCACCATAGCCAAAATGCTGTTGTCATCGCACAGGCGGTATCTTATGTCCGGTTCAATATTCATTGTACGCAGCTTATATAAAAAGTCCTGTTCATCCCCCTCATTAAGAACGATAAATGGTTCTTTTTTTAAATCATCTGCAAAAATTGACGTTCTGCCTGAAAATTTATGGTTTTTGGAAACCGTCAAAAACAACTGGTCGTCAAACAGTTTAAAACACTGATATTTTGCAAGACCATCAATATTGGTTATGCCAAAATCAACTTCATCTTTACTAATCCAGTGTTCAATCTCGCGATAGTATCCTTGGTGAAACTCAAAAATTATGTTGGGATAGCTTTTTTTAAAACTCTCAAGTACGGCAGGCAAAATTGAGCCGGAAATAGTGCCGAATGTGGCTATCCGCACAATTCCGTGCTTAAGCTCATTAAGCTCCGCGCATCTGTTGGTTAAATTATTATTGGCCTCAACAAGGGCTCTAACAAATGGCAAAAGTTTTGTTCCCTCATAAGTCAGCTGAAGCCCATGCTTTGAGCGTATAAAAAGAGTTATTTTAAGCTCTTTCTCAAGGCTTCCTATCATTTGGCTAACAGCCGATTGGGTATAATTAAGCTCATTGGCGGCCAATGTAAAGCTTCCACATTCCACTACTTTTAAAAAAGCTATATATTTATTCATTTTCCCCTCTGAAACATTAAAAATACTTATAGTAAAAATAAATTTTTTTAATTAATCGATTATATATGTTTTTATTATACTTTAAGTTTCGCCTAATGTAAAATCAAAAAATCTAATTTAGTATATAAGTTATTTTCGTTTTACATATATTTTTAATTAAATTATAATTATATTTGTAAATAAACTAATAAGAGTTAAGCCATATGCTGCTTTTTGCATATTATTATTTTAGGCGGCATACAGACTATAAAAAAGCAGGGCATGGCTTGAGGTTGATTTTAATATTCTTAAAAATAATTTTTTAATATAAAAGATTATATCAATACAATAACAAGCAAACGATAGTATCCGTTATTAAAGTTTACGCCAATAACTTTGGCGCTGTAAAACGCGGTACTTAAAAATATACAAAAGAAGAAAGAAAAAAATATACAAAAGAAGAAAAAAATAATATACAAAAGAAGAAAAAGGCGCAAGACTTATGTTAAGCCTTACGCCTTTAAGAATTTATTTATTTATTTAAAACAACCTCGTTTACAAGTTCTTTGCCTTCCACAAGGCTTTTCAGATTTTCGCAGGTAACCTCCGCTATGGCGTCAAGAGATTCCTCCGTAAAAAACGCCTGATGCGATGTTATAAGCACGTTAGGAAATGACATAAGTTTAACAAGTTCATCATCGTTTATAATATCGCCGGAGCGGTCCTCGAAGAAATAATCCTCTTCCTCTTCATACACGTCAAGGGCGACGCCTCTGAATTTATTCTTTTTAAGGCCGTCAATAAGGGCCGATGTGTCAACAAGAGCGCCTCTTGACGTATTTACAAGTATAACTCCGTCTTTCATTTTTGATATGCTGTTTTTGTTTACAATATATCTTGAATCGTCCGTAAGCGGGCAGTGAAGCGTTATAACGTCGCTTCTTTTAAAAAGGTCGTCTATTGTTGTATACTCAACGTCAAGGCTTGTGTCAGGATATAAATCGTAAGCCAAAATTTCCATTCCGAATCCTTTTAAAATCTCAATCATTATTTTGCCTATTTTTCCCGTTCCAACAACTCCCGCCGTTTTGCCCCTGAGGGTAACGCCCATTAAGCCGGATATTTTAAAATTAAACTCTCTTGTTCTTGTATAAGCCTTGTGTATTTTTCGGTTAAGCGTAAGAAAAAGCGCCGCGGCATACTCGGCCACTGCCGTAGGAGAATAGCTTGGCACCCTTAAAACCGGAATCCTTCCGCTACATGCCTCAAGGTCAACATTGTCATATCCAGCGCATCTTAAAAGAATAGCCTTAATTCCCATTTCATAAAGCTTGTCAATTACGTTTTTGTTAAGCTCGTCATTAACAAAAACGCAAACGGCGTCGTGTCCATTGGCAAGTATAACCGTGTTTTCCGTGCATCTTGTTTCAAAAAACGAAAATTCATATCCATATTTAGGTGTCATTTTCTCAAACCACTGTCTATCATAGTCTTTAGTGTCAAAAAAAGCTATTCGCATTTATTATCCTCTCCTTAAAATATACAACTCTTAAAAAGTATTAGCATTTTTTATAATTTAATGCGGGCGGTTTTCATTTTGATGCCAGAATAACACATAATGCCAATTTTGTTAATATTATATCAAACCCATTTCACAAAATCAACTGTGAATTTTTTGACAATATTCTTGTGATTTTTGTATATTTTATATAAAATTTCAAAAGCTGAAAGAATTATTAAAATGCTTTTATAATATTTTATGTTTTTTTGTATATTTTTAAATGCGATAATTTAAAAACAAAATTTTCAGCAAATAATTTTGTCGACACCCATACATAAAAAGACCGGCCTTAAGCCGGTCTTTGATGCTTACTCAAATAATTTTGATACAGATTTGCCCTCATGTATTCTGTTAATGGCCTCGGCAAATATCTTGGCCACAGACAATACCTTGATTTTTGGTATACATTTGTCCTCGCTTAACTTTATTGTGTTAAGAACAAGAAGCTCGTTAATTGCGGATTTCTCAATTCGCTCTATGGCAGGGCCCGAAAGCACGGCGTGAGTACAGCAGGCGTCAACTTCCACAGCGCCTTTTTCCTTAAGAGCATTTGCAGCGTTTGTTATTGTACCGGCGGTGTCAATCATATCGTCAACAAGAATTACCCTTTTCCCTTCTACATTTCCGATTATGTTCATAATTTCGCTTACATTGGCTTTCGGCCTTCTTTTGTCAATAATTGCCAAAGGTATCTCAAGCCTTGTAGCAAAAATTCTTGTTCTTCCAACACTTCCAAGGTCCGGTGAAACGGAAACAAACTCGCTTATCTCGTCGCCGTATTTCTCGTGGTAATAGTTTGTAAGAAGCGGTGTTCCAAGAAGGTGGTCAACAGGAATATCAAAAAATCCCTGTATCTGCGCGCAATGAAGGTCCATTGTAAGAACCCTGTCGGCACCGGCAGTTGTAATAAGGTTTGCCACAAGCTTGGCGCTGATTGGGTCTCTGGCTCTGGCTTTTCTATCCTGCCTTGCGTAGCCGTAATAAGGTATAACGGCCGTTATCCTTCCGGCGGAAGCCCTTTTCATAGCGTCAATCATAATAAGCAGTTCCATAAGGTTGTCATTAACCGGATACGAAGTTGACTGCACAATGTAGACATCGGCGCCTCTTATGGTTTCGTCAATTTTAACTGATATTTCACCATCACTGAAATGGCTTACCTCTGCCTGTCCAAGTTTAAGGCCAAGACAATCGGCAACTTCTGTGGCTAACTCTCTGTTGGCATTGCAAGAAAAGATTTTTATATTGCTTCTGCCTGAATACATCATTAAAATGTCCTCCCCGAAAACAATTAATTAAAATTTACAATACAGTATCCATGTTACACCCGCTAAACACAAATTTCAAGAAAATTTGACAAAAATTTTATTTTTTTGTCCAACCCTCAATATTTTGCTGACGGTTTCTTGCTATTGCCAAAGATTTTTCAGGAACATCTTTAGTAACTGTGGAGCCTGCTGCCACATATGACCCTTTATGGAGAGTTACGGGAGCCACAAGATTGGCGTTGCAGCCTATGAATACATCGTCCTCTATTGTTGTTCTGAATTTCTTCTTTCCGTCATAATTAACGGTTATTGTTCCACAGCCAAAGTTTATTCTCTCTCCAACATCTGAATCACCTATATAGGTAAGATGAGAAACCTTTGTGCCATTGCCTATAACGGAGTTTTTCACCTCAACAAAATCGCCTATTTTTATATTTTCTCCTATTTTTGAGTTTGGCCTTATATAAGCGAACGGTCCTACCTTTGTGCCGCTTCCAACCTCAGAATCCATGGCCACCGTATATTGTATTTGGACATTGTCCGAAATCTTCATGTTTGTAAGCCTGGAGTTTGGCCCAACGGCGCAGTTCTCCCCTATAATCGTGTTTCCTTCTATAACGCAGCCTGGATATATAACGGTGTCGGCGCCTATTTCAACTCCGTCATCAATATATGTGTTGTCGGGAGACAATATGGTTACGCCATTAAGCATAAGCTCTTTATTTATTCTGCCGCGCATTATGCTTTCGGCTTCATAAAGCTGCACCCTGTTGTTAACGCCTAAAAACTCGGTAACGTCTTGTGCCGCCATGGCATTTACCTTCTCTCCAAAGCCAAGTATTATGGCAAGGGTGTCCGGCAGATAATACTCCCCTTGAGCGTTGTCATTTTTAAGCATTCCAAGGGCTTTTTTAAGACTTTTTCCCTTAAAGCAGTATATACCTGTATTTATTTCATTAACAAGCTTTTCCTCTGCGGAAGCATCCTTATGCTCTATGTTTTTAACAAAGCTTCCATTTTTATCCCTGATTATATGGCCGTATCCCTCAGGGTTATCAACCATGGCTGAAACAATAGAAACACTGTTGCCTTCGCTTCTGTGGTAATCAACGAATTTTTTAAGGGTCTCAGCTTTTATAAGAGGCGTATCGCCGTAAAGAACAACAATATCGTCGCCGTCATTTATAAAATCAACGGCCTGCATTACGGCATGTCCCGTTCCAAGCTGCTCCTTCTGCTCGCGGAATGATACGTTAAACCCCTCAAGAGATTTTTTAACCTCCTCGCCGCCATGGCCAACAACAACACAAATCTTACCGGCTCCCATATTAAAGGCTGTGTCTATAACACGTTTTATCATTGTTTTTCCCACAACCTTATGCAGCACCTTAGGCGTTTTTGATTTCATTCTTGTGCCCTCTCCGGCGGCAAGTATAACGGCGCTTATATTATCCATTTATCCAACACTCCTTAAAATTTAAACTTTACTGTTCAATCAATTAAAAAGTATAAATCATAAATATCCATAGGTCAAATAAAATAAAAACCCGAATGAAAAACATTCGGGTAAAAAATCAGCTTAAAAGCATTCTGTCGCTTATGCCTCTTCCGCCACTGGCCTTTTCAAAAAGCTTAAGAAGGTCGGCCACATGAAGACCTTCTTTTTCTCCGGCCTGAACATCAACTGCAACCTTTCCGGTATTCATCATAATAAGTCTGTTGCCAAGCTTTAAAGCGTCGCGCATGTTATGAGTTACCATAAGAGCTGTAAGTTTGTCGTCTCTTATTATTTTTTCCGTAAGCTCAAGCACCTTTTGAGCCGTCTTAGGGTCAAGAGCCGCCGTATGCTCGTCAAGCAAAAGAAGCCTTGGCTTTGTCATTGTAGCCATTAAAAGGGTTATGGCCTGCCTTTGGCCTCCCGAAAGAAGGCCCGTTTTTGTTGTCATTCGGTTTTCAAGACCAAGGTCCAGCATTTCAAGGTATTCGCGGAATTTTGATTTTTCGGCGTTGGTAATTCCTCTTTTAAGTCCCCTATGCTGGCCTCTTCTAAGGGCCATAGCAAGATTTTCCTCTATTGTCATGTTTGTTGCCGTTCCCATTCTTGGGTCCTGAAAAACTCTTCCTATATATTTTGAGCGCTTATATTCCGGCAGTTTGGTAATGTCTGTGCCGTCAATTTCTATTTTGCCCTCGTCAATCATAAATACACCGGCAATGGCGTTAAGGGTGGTTGACTTTCCGGCGCCGTTTCCGCCTATTATGGTTATAAAATCGCCCTCATTCATTTTGAACGTAACATTTTCAAGGGCAACCTTCTCGTTAGGAGTTCCTTTGCCGAACACCTTTTTTATATTTTCAACGTTAAGCACTTGCCTCGCCCTCCCTGCTCTTATTTTTGTGGATTGAGTCCACAAAATTAGATAATTTTTCTTTAACAAGCGGAAGCGAAAGGCAAACTGCAAGAAGTATTGATGAAAGAAGCTTAAGGTCATTTGGAACAAGGCCCTTTGACAGAACAAAAGCTATTATTATACGGTAAAGTATAGAGCCAAGTACAACGGCAAAAAGACTTCTTAATATGGACGTATTTCCAAACAGAACTTCTCCTATTATAACAGAGGCAAGACCTATAACTATTGTTCCTGTTCCCATTCCAACGTCGGCATAGCCGTTATATTGAGCCATAATGCCGCCTGAAAGGGCTATAAGTCCGTTGCTTATAACAAGACCAAGTATAACCATTGAGTTTGTGTTAACGCCAAGGGCCCTAATCATATTGCTGTTGTCGCCGGTAGCCCTTATGGCAAAGCCTTTTTCTGTTCCGAAGAACCACCAAAGTATAAGTATAACGGCAAGCACCGAAACAACGCCCACTATGATAACGGCTGTATCCGTTTCAAAACCGAGGGATGTTACCCTTGTTATTATTGTGTCCTGCCTAAGAAGCGGCAAGTTGGCCTTTCCCATTACTCTTAAGTTAATTGAATAAAGTCCAGTCATTGAAAGTATACCGCTTAAAAGAGAAGGTATTTTAAGTTTCGTGTTTAAAATTCCCGTAACAAGGCCCGCAAGCATTCCAGTAAGCATTGAAAGTATGGTTGCAAAAAACGGGTCCATGCCGCCCAATATAAACCTGGCGGCCACAGCTGCTCCTAAAGGATAGCTGCCCTCAGTTGTAAGGTCCGCGTAGTCAAGTATTTTATATGTTATGTATACGCCTATGGCAAGAATGGACCACAAAAGTCCTTGGGACACAGCACCCATAAAAACGCTCAGTTTCATTTTTTACTCACCTTTTTGTTAATATTATTTGTACCGGAAACATCAGCTTCCGGCACATATCCAACACCTTATAAATTTTATTTTTGAGTCTCTTCTCCGTTTTCGTAAACTATGGAGGCTTTATCTATAACAGACTGCGGGAATTCATATCCTATGGCTTTAGCCGCGTCAAGATTTATGCAAACCGCATTGTCTGTGGGCTGCTCAACGGGCATTTGAGATATATCCGCACCGTTCTCTAAAATATCAACAGCCATTTCTCCGGCTCTGTATCCAATGTTGTAGAAATCAACTCCGGTAGTTGCAAGGCCGCCGTTTTTAACTTGTCCGCTTTCTCCGCACATAGTAGGCAGGCCGTATTCCTCGGCTATTTG
>CAJFUS010000081.1 GCA_904420235.1 Candidatus Neoanaerotignum tabaqchaliae | reverse complement strand
TAAAAATTCGACTTGAAGCATGTGTTACTTTTTAAGTTTTTTATATATACTTGAACGGTCAACTCCCAACAGTTTTGCGGCTTTTTGAATATTTCCTCCGCACTGTTTAATAGTATTTTTTATTATAAAAGTTTCAAAATCGTGAACGGTTTCCTTTAAAGATACTCCATATTTTGGAGAAAAATCGGTTTCGTTTTCTTGTTTTTCAATTTTATGTGGAATGTTTTGTTCTGAAGCAAAAAATCTTAACCGCTCTCCGGTTTTTGTATAAATAACCATGCGTTCAATCTCGTTTTTAAGTTCCCTCACATTTCCAGGCCAGTTGTGATTTTTTAAATTATCAATAATATCTTGGGTTAATACTAAATCAGCATCATATTTTTTATTGAACTTTTGGCACAGCATTTTTGATATAGCTTCAATATCCTCTTTTCTTTCTCTAAGAGGCGGAATGTTGATTGGAATTACATTAAGACGGTAATATAAGTCTTCCCTAAACTGCCCATTTTTTACCATATTAGACAAATTTTTGTTTGTGGCTGCTATTATGCGGGCGTTTGTAAATATTCTGCATGAACCGCCGACTTTTTTTATTTCACCTGTTTCCAACACCCTTAAAAGTTTTGCTTGAAGGGATAGAGGCAGTTCAGCTATCTCGTCTAAAAAAAGAGTTCCGTTATTGGCTATTTCAAAAAGTCCCATTTTACCGTTTTTGTCAGCTCCTGTAAAGGCACCTTTTTCATAGCCGAAAAACTCTGCCTCCATAAGGTCTTTTGGTATGGCACCGCAGTTTACGGGCATAAAAATCTCGTTGGCTCTTTTGCTGTTTCGGTGTATAAAATTAGCCATTACTTCTTTTCCTGTTCCGCTTTCGCCGCATATAAGCACTGTGCTGTCAAGTTGGGCAATTATGGCAGCCGACTGAAACAGCGCCTCAGTAACGGGAGAAGCCGTAACAAACTGAGTTTTGCCATTTTCGTCCATATAATATTGCAGGGCGTTTTTTATAGTTTTATTTTTTTCCTTTTCGTTGTTAATCTCTCTCATAAGCTCTTTTATAAAAGCCCCGTCATAGCTGTACGCGGCCACAGCCGTTAAATTTCCATTTTCGTCAAAAATAGGGTATCCAACACTGTCAAGCTCTTTTCCAGTAGAGGTTGTTAACCGTCTTATAGATACTTTTTTTGTTTCAAGGGCCTCAACGGCCGCGGATTTATCAAGTATACCTCTTGATACAAGGTCGTAGGACGTCATGTGGGTAGCTTCGTCATATGTAAGATTATATAAATTAAGAAGATACTCGTTGGCGAAAAGAATGTTGCCTTTAGCGTCAGTAAACATAACGTTGCCCTTAAAACAGTCAAGGCCCATTTTCATTACTTTTTCAACAGTTTGATTTTTATTTTTTTCTTCCATGGACGCCTCCGTTTAAGTATATATTGTGTTGAAAAATTTCCAATATGTTGTATTCTTTCAACATTTGTTGAAAAATATCTGCACTTAAATATTAACATTTGTTTGTTTAAATGACAATGGATTTTAATGAAATTTATATTTTTTATTTTAAGTACGGTGAAAAAATCTTTAAAATCAAAGGTTTTTGAGGAAGTATTAATTTTTTTAAAAATTAAAGATTTTTTTAACAGGAATTTGGCACGGTATTTGCTTATTTATATATTCAAAAAATATAAGGAAAGGGTGACCGATTATGAGATTACTGCATACCAAGCTTCCGGAGTTTAAAAGAAAAATGTATGCCGCTGCCGAAAATGGAGGGAATATGCCAAAACCACTAATTTTGGAGGGCCTTGAAAATCTTAAGACAGCCAAAATGCAGTCACTTCGCACAGGAAGAATTGAAGTGGCCATTGAAGAACTGGCTAAAATAGATGATGTTAAAGAAATACAGCTTCTCATACGTCCCAGAGTGCCTGAAACGGAGCACACAGCTATAATAAAAGCCATAGATAAAGATGGAAAGACGGAAAAAATTATATTGGAAACTTTAACTATACTGCATGGTCCGGAGGATTTAGAAACCTTCGACTGCGACAATATTGATGACAGACGTGCGCCAATAGGCCGACAGGGATAAGGAGGTTTTTTATATGGGAAAACTTAGATACAAACTTATACGTGAAGGAATTACAGAAGGGCAGATAATGCCTTTAAACCTTGTTTTTGTTGATTTTAATGATGTAATTGAGGCCGGACTTAACTGTCGTAATGCGGCGGAAATAATAGGAGCTCAGTTCAGCGACCCAACAGCCATAAATATTATAGACCTTGATGCCGTAACAACCACAAGTGACGGACTGATGACGGAAGGAGCCATTGTAGCTATGGCGGCTTCAGACCATGAAAAAATAAATCCGGAGTTTGGATACCTTGAGATGATGGAAGTTCCATATTCTAAAAAAAGAATTGAGGAGGAACCGCATTTAAAGCAATGGGATATTGTTTATCCCGGAAAGAGACTTATAATGGGGCCGAAAAAGAAAAACCTGCCAATACATTGCGCTGCTATGACAGGACGCGCCTGCAACAACAATTCAGGAACAGAGGTGTGGAGTATAGCCACAATGGAAGAACTGCTTATGCCTATCTTAGGACAAATTGAGATTGTAAAGGGTGGAGATGTGATGATAGGCAAAACGGGAGAAGTCATATCCGTTGGTATTGGAATGGTGGTAGGCGAGGAGTTTGCCAGAATTATACCGGGCAGAGCTTTTCACTGCGGACAAACAGCCCATAAAAGCGGAGATAAAGCCAAAAACCTTAAATCGCACATACCAATAATAGCCGCCGGAAAAAAGACTCTTGCTAAGTATGTAATACAGGCCTTAAAAGCCGGCATGGTTCCAGGACGGCATATAGGACCTTCGCCTGCGGTTTTGTCCGTGGCGAAATTAATGAACAGCCCAATTGATATGGATAACATTGAGCAGTCCGCCTTTGATGAACTTGCATCGGTAGGCTTTACAAAGGAATGGATAATGGAAAAGGTGGAAAAGGTAAGCGAGGAATTTATACTTGAAAACGCCGATAACATAATTCCAGGCGGCGATGGATGCAAAACTTTAAGTTCTGATGATATTTCTGAAGAAAGGTTTGCCGTTTATTGATTAAGTTTATGGTTTTTATAGAATGACAATGGTTCTATTTAAATATGGAGGTGACGGAAATGGTAAATGAGGAGAATATGGTAAGCAGACTTATAAAAGATACAAAAATTCCCAAAATGATAAAAATACGGCAGAAATTCTCTTATCAAAGAATAGAACGGGAGAACATTGAGGACTGTATTTCAATGGGTATAAATAAAAAACAGCTTTCAAAAAAAATAAAACCCGGAATGAGAATATGCATAACAGCCGGAAGCAGAGGAATATCCAATATAGATGTTATTTTGGGTACAGCAGTTAAATATTGTAAAGAACGTGGGGCAAAGCCGTTTATAGTTCCAGCCATGGGAAGTCATGGCGGAGCAACCGCCGAAGGACAAAGAGAGGTTTTAAGCTCTTTAAACATAACGGAACAAACAATGGGCTGTCCAATATTGGCAACAATGGATACAGTGCTTATAGGCCATACAGAGGATGGCAAAGAGGTATACATAGATAAATACGCCGCAGAGGCAGACGGTATTATAGTTATAAACAGAGTTAAGGCGCATACGGCCTTTAGGGGACCTTATGAGAGCGGCATAATGAAAATGATGACCATAGGTCTTGGAAAACAACATGGTGCTGAGGTTTGCCACTCAGCGGGAATTAACCGAATGGCTCAGTATATTCCGTCTTTTGGAAAAACAATACTTAAAAATGCACCTGTAATGTTTGCTGTGGCTATTACGGAAAACGCATTCGATGAAACATATAAAATTTCGGTTCTTACGCCGGATGAAGTTATTTCAGAGGAGCCATATCTGCTTAAAGAAGCCATAAGTCTTATGTCAAGAATATATTTTGATTCATGTGATGTGCTTATTGTTGACGAGATAGGTAAAAACATAAGCGGTGATGGAATGGACCCTAACATAACGGGAACTTTTCCAACTCCTGATGTAAAAGGCGGCATACAGGCTCAGAGGCGAGGTATACTTAGCCTTACGGAAGAAACCCATGGCAACGGAAATGGTGTTGGTACGGCCGATGTTATAAGCAAAAGACTTTACAATGCCCTTGACCTGTCAAAAACGTATCCGAATGTGCTTACATCAACACTGCTTAATTTGGCCAAGGTTCCTATTATTGTGGAAAATGATGAGGAAGTGTTTAAACTTTGTATACGGTCTTGCTGCGGAGTTGATAAAAATAAAATACGCGTTGTACGCATTAAAAACACCTTAAACCTTGAGTATATTTATATTTCAGAAGCTATGGTTGAGGAGGCTAAGAAAAATCCCAATATAGAGATAGTTGGAGAGGCCGAGGAGCTTAAATTTAATGAGCGAGGCAATTTGTGGTGATGTTTTTGAAATGTCAGGGAGGGAGTTGCATGCCTGTTATAAATGTAGACTGGACAGTAAGTAAAGATAATGGTGAGAAAAGGCTTTTTATTGATTACATAACAAAAACTGTAAGCAGAGCAATTAAGGTTCAGGAAAATGTTATAAATGTGTTTTTAAGGGAGTACTCAATAGAAAATTCAAAAGACGACTCCGCTGTGTTTACAATTACATGGTCCAAAACGCCGGAACGCGAAGATGGGGCCAAAAAGGAGATTATAAAGGCCCTGACGGATTATGTTTCAAGTACGTCAAACATAAAGCCGGAGAAAGTGGTGGTGTTTTTTAACGACCTTGATGGAAAAAATGTTGGAGTTGGCGGGAAACAAAGAAGTTGAGTTTTTAGCGGAAAAACTGTGTGCATTGTATTTATGCTGTGGTTTGAAGGGAGAAAATTTTATATGGAATATAAAAATCTTTTTAAAAAAGGAAAAATAGGGCGTCTTGAGATAAAAAACAGAGCGGTTATGACGCCAATGGGCACAAATTTTGCCGATTATAACGGAATGACAACAGAGCGTCTTATAAAATATTACGCTGAAAGGGCCAGGGGCGGAATAGGTCTTATTATTAACGAGTTTGTAGGTGTTGACGATGTTGACAGCATTACTATGGTTCAAACGCTTAGAGCCTCCAGACATCATCAAATAGCATCTCTTGAAAGACTTACTGAGGCTGTGCATAGGTATGATTGTAAGATTTTTGCTCAGCTTCATCACGGCGGCGCATTGTCTAAACCGGCGCTTACAGGCAAGCAGCCAATTTCTTCAAGCAATGTACCGGCAACGCCAACATCACCGGTTCCTTTGGAAATGACTAAGGACGATATTAAAAGAGTACAGCAAAAATTTATTGACGCCGCCGAAAGATGTTTTAAAGCAGGCTATGACGGCGTTGAGCTTCACGGCGCCCATTCGTTTTTAATAGCGCAGTTTTTCAGCAAATATTATAACAGACGCACTGACGAGTATGGCGGAAGTTTAGAAAACAGAACACGCTTTATAAGCGAAATTATAGATGGTATAAGAGAAAGGCTTGGGTCGGCGTTTCCTATATGTGTTCGCATTTCCGGCGATGAGATGACAGAAAACATGATGACACTTGAGGACCAGCTTGAAATAGCCAAGGTTCTTGAGAAAAAAGGAATTGATGCCATAAACATAAGCAATGGAAGCGCCCTTAATGGAAACGCTAACTGCGAGCCTTATTCTTATAAACCGGGTTGGAAAAAACATATAGCCAAGGCCTACAAAGAAGCTTTATCCATACCTGTTATAGCAACAAACACAATTAAAAATCCGTCTTATGCCGACAGCCTTTTAGAAGAAGGCGTATGCGATTTTGTTGGCCTTGGACACTCACAGTTTGCAGACCCGGAATTTATGAATAAGGCCAAAGAGGGAAGAGAAGAAGAGATACGCCAATGTATTGGCTGTATGCACTGTAGGGAAAGGCTTTTAGCCAAAGATTTACCTGTTGAGTGTTCAGTTAATCCCCGCCTTGGAAGAGAATATTTATATCCTGTGCCGAAAAAGGCCGATATATGTAAAAGAGTTGTTGTTGTAGGCGGAGGCCCAGCCGGTATGGAAGCGGCTTATGTTCTTGCCAAAAGAGGATTCCGTGTTTCGTTATTCGAGAAAGGAGAACGCCTTGGCGGAACTTTGAACGTAGCTGACAAGCCTAAATATAAAGATTGCTTGGACACATTTACAAAAACAATGGAGGCTTTATTAAAAAAAGAATGTGTGCAGGTTTTGCTTAACACAACTGCCACAATAGAAAATGTTAGAGAACTGTCACCAGCGGGAATATTTTTAGCTGTTGGAGCCGAGAACATAATTCCGCCTATAAAGGGAGTGGATTCAGACAATGTTTATTTGCCGGAGGACATACTTTTAAACAGAGTAAGCTTAAAAGGCGATGTGGCCGTAATAGGCTCTGGAATGACTGGTTTGGAAACGGCTGAGACACTTGCCGAAAGCGGCTGTAGGGTTAAGGTTGTAGAAATGAAGCCAAATATAGGTCCGGGTTTATATGCTGTTGTATTAAACGACATACTTGGCAGACTTAACAAATATAACACAGAGTTTTACGCTTCTCACAGAATTTTGGAAATTACGGACGGCGGATTTTTGGCCGAGGATATGACGGAAGGTGTTAAAAAAGAGTTTAAAGCGGACCATATAGTTCTTTCTTTAGGAGTGTCGCCAAGAAAGGGTTTGGTTGACGAATTTAAAGAGGCTTTTAACAATGTAAGTGTAATGGGTATAGGTGACGCATCAAAAGGTGGAAGAATTGTGGACGCAACGAAAGACGGATTCTTGAAAGCCTATTCCTTTTTAGACTGATTGAAAGGCGGTGGAATTTTTATATGAGCAGTTATACGCAGTTTTTGCCAAGCTATACCGTAGGCAGTGAGGCATATGGCCGAATAAGCGATGTATGCAGGCCGTATGGGAAAAAAGCTGTTGTTATAGGAGGAAAAAGAGCTTTAACGGCGGCCAAAAGCGAGATAGAGGCAGCCCTTAAGGACTCTGACATACAAATTTTAGGTTTTTTGTGGTATGGCGGAGAGGCCAGTTTTGAGAACGGCGATATGCTTATGTTGAATAACGCTGTACAAGAGGCGGATATGATTTTTGCTGTGGGAGGAGGAAAGGCCATTGACTGTTGTAAATATGTAAGCTATAGTCTTGGCAATAAACCTTTGTTTACGTTTCCAACGATTGCCTCAACATGCGCAGCTATATCATCAGTGGCCGTTATATACTATCCAAACGGGTTAATGCGAGAGACCTATCAGTTTGATAAAAGGCCGGCGAAGCATGTGTTTATAAACACAAATATTATAGCTCAGGCCCCTGCGGTTTATTTGTGGGCCGGCATTGGAGATACTATAGCCAAGCATTTTGAAAGCTCTTTGGCCAGCAGAGGTAAAGAACTTTCACACGCTGATGCTCTTGGAGTTACAATGGGCGTACAAACATATTTGCCTTTAATTGAGTTTGGCGAAAAAGCAATGGAGGATTGTAAGAAAAATATGCCTTCTTATGAACTTGAGCAAATATGTCTGTGCAATTTGGTTACAAGTGGCTTAGTGTCTAAATTTGTGGATTATGCTTATAATGGAAGCTTGGCTCATGCGTTGTTTTATGGTTTTACGGCGCTTCCTCAAATTGAGAAAAATCACCTTCATGGCGAAGTTGTGTCTTATGGTGTGCTTGTTCTTTTAATATGCGACGGGCAGTATGACAAGTTAGAGGAACTATATGACTTTTATAAAAAAATAAAACTGCCGACAAAACTGAAGGATATAGAGGTAAGCTTTGAAGAGCTTGGTCCGGTTATGGAAAAGGCCCTTTCTGTTGGTGAGATAAAGCATGTTCCATATGAGATATCAGGTGAAATGCTTTATAACAGCATAAAAGAGCTTGAGAAATATAATGAGGAAAGGGAACAATAACTGTAAGGCAGTAAAATCCGGTAAAAGTTAGGTTTGTCATAAGAAACGGCAAAAAATGTCAAAGCTGCACCTTAGGCCAATTTATCGGCAGCTTATAACAATTTTAAAGTATGTTTTATCCCCCTAAGTCAAAAATGTTTGACAGCCGAAAAATTTACGGCTGGCCTAAGGCGCCTTTTTAAAAAGAATTTAAAACTATATGCGATAATTTAATATGTTATTTACTAAAAAGCTGTTTTGGAGGAAAGCTCATTTTTTAGGAGGAATTTAGATGAGAAAAGTTACTGTTCCAGAAATAAAAGCCGCTAAAATCAACGGAAACAAATTTTGTTT
>CAJFUS010000080.1 GCA_904420235.1 Candidatus Neoanaerotignum tabaqchaliae | reverse complement strand
ATTGCAGCAGCTGAAAGGCATTTTTATATGTACTTAAAGTATGCTGCAATCATATCTTTTCAATATCTTACGCTAAAGTGGAAAATAAAAGACAGTATTTTAAGCTTTTAGATAATGACAAAACTTACAGGAAATATAGACCTGTTAATTAATTTAGAATAGAAGAAGCCTCCATAATAAAAATTATGGAGGCTTTATGTTTAAAGTAAAGAAGGTTTATTTTTTATGGTTTTATCTTGAAATCACAGTAAATTGAATATTAAGCCGAAGAATTAACCTCCGGCCGAGGGGTATGTATTGGCTGAGTATATTATTCTTCGCAGAACTTAAGAAGCTGTTCCCATCTTTGGTCAACTTCCTTTTGGAACTGCTCGATAAGATGCTCGTTGCCTTTTTTGAAAAGATGCTTAAATCTTCCTTGATACTTAAGAAATTCCTCAATAGGAAGCTTGTTTTTAGGCTTGTAGTTAAGAATCCATTTGCCGTCTATTACCTCAAAAAGAGGCCAGTAGCATGTTTCAACGCCTAATTTGCACATTTCCATTATGTTCTCCGTAGGGTATCTCCAGCCTCTTGGACATGGAGCCATTATGTTAAGATAAGCGGCACCCTTCGTGTAGATGGCTTTTTCAGCCTTTGTGTGCAAATCTCGGAAGTTTGAAAGGAATGTTGTTTGAGCAACATAAGGTATGTGGTGGCTTGCGATAATTTCGGCAAGGTCCTTTCTGTTCTGCATTTTTCCGTTGGATACTTTTCCGGCAGGAGTTGTTGTTGTGTCGGCGTACATAGGAGTTGCTGATGACCTTTGAATGCCTGTGTTCATGTAAGCACCGTTGTCATAACAAACATAAACCAAGTCGTGATTTCTTTCCATAGCGCCGGAAAGAGACTGAAAGCCTATATCGTATGTGCCGCCGTCGCCGCCGAAAGCTATAAATTTAAATGTATCGTCAATTTTGCCCTTTCTTTTCATTACATTGTAAGCCGCCTCAACACCGCTTAATGTGGCGCCGGCGTTCTCAAATGCGTTATGTATATAAGAATCCTTCCATGCTGTAAAAGGATACATGAATGTTGAAACCTCAAGACAGCCAGTAGCGTTTGCTATAACAGCTTTGTCTTCTGGTTTTAAAGCCCTAAGAACGTTTCTTACAGCTATTGTGCCGCCGCAGCCGGCGCACATTCTATGGCCGCCCGTAAGTCTTTCGGGCCTGCTCATTATTTCTTTAAAGTTTACCAATTAAAACGCCTCCCTCAGTCTCTAAGTGACAAATAACGGTATGTTTCACCAACATTGCCTGTTTCCAAAATGTCAAACAGAGCGTTGTACACTTCCTCAATATTCTCAACTCTAACGTCTCTTCCGCCTATGCCGTAAACATAGTCAACAACCTTGGATGTGGCTCCAGCTGTATAAAGAGCGCTCTTTACCTCGGCTCCTAAAGGTCCGCCTTGGCTTGAGAAGCCCTCGCATCTGTCCATAACAGCTATTGCTTTAACGTTTTTAAGGGCTTCAGCTATTTCCTCTGCCGGGAATGGCCTGAATACTCTTATTTTAAGAAGTCCAACCTTTTTGCCCTCGGCTCTAAGCTTGTCAACGGCGTCTTTTGCAGTTCCAGCGGCAGAGTTGATTATAACAAGGGCGCATTCAGCGTCATCAAGTTTATATGTCTCAAAAAGTCCGTATTTTCTTCCGGATATTTTCTCAAACTCGGCGGCTATGTCAAGAATTACCTGTTTGGCGTTTTCCATTGCTACTGCCTGCTGTTTTTTGTGCTCCATATAGTAGGCTGGTATATCATAAGGTCCAACAGCCATGGAATGGTCCTGATTAAGAAGATATTCTTCCGGATTATACTCGCCTACAAAGTTTTTAACAACATCGTCCTCAAGAAGGGATATGTTCTCTACGGCATGGCTTGTTATAAATCCGTCTTGGCATATCATTATAGGAAGTCTTACGTCTTTGTGCTCGGCTATTCTGAAAGCCTGAACAAAGTTGTCATAGGCCTCCTGATTGTTTTCGGAGTAAATTTGAATCCATCCTGAATCCCTTGCGCCCATTGAATCGGAATGGTCGCAGTTTATGTTGATAGGTCCTGAAAGCGCCCTGTTTACACAGGCAAGAGCTATTGGAAGCCTGCATGAGGCGGCTATGTAAAGCTCCTCCCACATAAGAGCAAGACCGCATGAAGATGTAGCAGTAAGCGTTCTGGCGCCGGCCGCCTCGCTTCCAACACATGCACTCATTGCGGAGTGCTCGCTTTCAACAGGAACAAACTCTGTGTCAACCTGTCCGTTTGCAACAAATGTAGAGAAATACTGTGGTATCTCTGTTGATGGGGTAATGGGGAAAGCGGCCATAACGTCTGGATTAATCTGGCGCATTGCTATTGCCACTGCCTCGTTACCGGATAATCTTTCTCTTATAGCCATTTATTTTTCCTCCTTTTTCATTATAATGGCACCAAAAGGACAAACCTTAGCGCATATTCCGCAGCCTTTGCAGTGCTCAAAATCAAAGTCATCTCTTTTTCCGTCCTTTACTGGTATTGATGAGTCGGGACATACAGGCGTGCAAAGAAGGCATTGTTTGCATTTTTCGGCTATGTATTCGGGAATGTTTATTCTCCAGTCGCCGGTCCTAAAACCCTCGGCGGTGCCGCCCTCATAAACGTTTCCGGCAGGAGTTATATCTTTCCAACTTATATGTTCATTTATAAAATCTACAGATGACATTATTTTACCTCCTGTAATGACATTCTAAGGGCCTTCATGTTGCCCTCGATAACTTCTGGCTTGGAAGCGAATTTATGTTTATAGGAGCCTTCCATTTCATTAAGGAATGACTCGTCGTCCATTATGCCGGTTACTTTTACTATGGCAGCCAACATTGGAGAGTTGGGGAAATATTTTCCAAGGGCCGCAACGGAAATTTTTCTTGCGTCTATTGTATAAACCTTTCCTTCATATCCTTTAAGCAATGGCCTTAATTCCTCTGGGGATTTTGCAGAGTTAATAATTATGGCTCCGTCTTTTCTAAGACCGTTTGTTACATCAACTGCCTCAAGAAGAGTTTCGTCAACCACCACCACATATTGAGGGTCATATATATTAGAGTGAACCCTTATATGAGTGTCGCTTATTCTGTTGTAAGCCGTAATCGGGGCTCCCATCCTTTCTGGGCCGTATTCAGGAAAGCCCTGAACGTATTTTCCGGTGTTGAACGCTACGTCGGCAAGAAGAAGAGCCGCTGTTTTGGCGCCCTGTCCGCCGCGTCCGTGCCATCTTATTTCCAATACATTTGACAAGATAAATTACCTCCTTAAATATTTAATATTTTTTATGTACTTATAAGCAAACAGTGTGCCAAAAAAAATTAATTTGTCTAATTTTAAACCTTAAAATATAATATTAAAATAAATGAATTAAAATAACGCGGTTGAGTTGAATTTGAGAGATGAATTGACTGAATTTTTAGCTAAAATAAATTGTTTTTCTTTTAGTAAAAATAATAATTTTTTTGTGCTTAAAATATCAATTAGATGTGCGGAATTAAAGGATTGATTTTGTTGTAAAAAATGTTATTATTGTTATAATAATATGTTGTAATTGTTACAATAGTCTTTTTATGGGGGTATGCTATGGATGCTCAGGAAAAGCTTCTTAATGAAATAAAAGTATTTAAAGAAATAATGAATAGGTCCGATGAGGGTATAAACATTGTAGATAAAAACGGCGTACTTGTTTTTGTAAACAGGGTATCGGCAGAATACTGCAATTCTGTTCCAGAGGAAATGACAGGGCGTCTTATTGAGGATTTTTATCCAAACGCCGTGCTTTTAAATGTTATAAGAACAAAAAAAGCGGTATACGGCGAAAAAATACACTTTGTAGGCAAAAAAAAGTATGTTTGCTCCAGCTTTCCCATAGAGTTTGACGGCAAATTTTACGGAGCCTACTCAGTTTTCAGAGATGTTCAGGAAATAGAGGATTTAAACAGACGCGTAAGGTATCTTGAAATGCAGGTTTCCCTTACAAAGCCTGAAAATGATATTGAGTCCGTCGTGAATTACGGAGGGTCATTTAATAAGGTTTTTAATAAAGCGAAAAGAGCCGTTGGGAGCATTGGAGGACCGCGGCACTCTATAATAACAGGCGAAAGCGGCACCGGAAAAACAATGCTTGCAACCCTTATGTATAACTATGCGAAAAAAATAGGCGTTATATCTCAAAATGCCCCCTTTATAGAGATAAACTGCGCTCAATTTACAAATCCGGATATAGCAGCTATGGAAATATTTGGAAGTGAGGAAGGCGCTTACACTGGCTCCAAAAAGAAACAAGGGCTTTTTGAGCAGGCCCATGGCGGTATACTTTTTCTTGATGAGGCCCATACCCTTGAGAATTACCAAAATCTTCTTTTAAAGGCAATAGAAAGCGGAAAAATACGGCGCATAGGCGGAACAAAAGATATAAGTATAAATGTTATAATAATAGCGGCCTCTACAAGAAATTTAAGTGATGTGCTTTTGCCGGAGCTGTATCAAAGGCTTGCTCAATATGAAATATATTTGCCTTCTTTAAGTGAAAGAAGCTGCGAAGAAAAGGAGCAGCTTTTCAGTCATTTTGTTAAAAAATATGAGCAGGCTGTAATGGACGCCCATAATATAAAATATCATGTTAAGTTTACTGACGAAGCGAGGAAAATTCTTTTAAGAGCCGTTTATCCAAGAAATGTCCGGCAGTTCAGAGATGTTATAAATTACAGTATAGATTCTTCGTCGCCGCTTATTGAGGATATATCAGGACAAAGCGAAATAATTAACACCGTTACCGTAAAGGATATACCTTTTTACATTATAGACGGTGATGTGAAAGCAGAAAACATAGGTGAAAAGAAAACGGATAAAATAACTTCTTCTGTAAAAAGGATTATAGACCAAATGATTTTGGAAGGAAAGGGGCCAAGAAAAATATCTCATGAGCTTAAAGAAATGGGGTATCCTATTGAATATTATAAAGTAGCATATTATATAAGAACAAATAAAAACGTATAAAGGTTTGAAGGAATGGATTTTTGGCTGTAATATATAATTTAAAAGGGGCATAAAATGTAAAAACAAGTTTATCAGGGTGATTCCCTTTGAAGGATTACATTGAAGAAAGAGCCATAGAAATAGCAAATTATATAATACAGTATAACGCAACTGTAAGACAGACTGCTAAACAGTTTGGGATTTCAAAATCAACAGTACATACGGAAGTAACAAAACAGAACGGTTAAAATCTGCGTTAAATAAGAAACCCCGCTTGTTTAAGCTTTGCCAAAACAAGCGGGGTTTTTAGCATGAAAAATTATTGGATTATAAAAGGGTGGAGTAGCCGGTTTAAAAAAGACATAAAAATTGAAATGCGAAGTCTGCTTATGTATAATCAAAATTAGATTATATATGGTTAATTTCGAAAAATATTTAAAGTTTTTTGTAAGGAGGGCAATATGCTTAAAAAAGAGATTGTTGTTTTATTTATACTTCTTTTAACAACTTCAAATGTTTTTGGCAATACTTTTGATGAAAAGGCAAACTTAGCTGTTAATACCTTAAATGAGGAGAGAGAAAATTTAGGAATATACGGCGCCTCATATTTTGATAATAAAATTTGTATTGTGGGCGGAGAGATAACTGACAGTGGGAAATTAAAAAGAATTATTGAAATAGCCGGCGATATTGATTTCAGCTACTGCATTAGTGATGAAAGTGTGTATAATCTGAAGCCCTATTCAATGCCGGTGGGCAAAAATTATATTGTGTCGGAGGGAATAAAATATTATATTGAGCATGAGGCTTTTATAAACGACGGATATTTTATGATGCCACTTAGAGACGTTATAAATTTTCTTTCCGACAAAAATTTTAATAACTATATTTTTAGTATTCAATATCAAGGCGGAGATGAGAATATAATAGAAGCTTCAACAGGAACAGGCAGTTCAATATCTATATCGATAAAAAACAACACAGTAGAGGTGCCTGGAAAAGTCAAATATAAACTTGAAGGGGAAATTGCTTTGATTGATGGGGTTACATATATTCCTTATACGCCAGACAATTTTAGCTTTATATTTAATGAAAGCAATTATGATAGGGAAACGGAAACTTTGAATTTTAAAGCGTAATAGTTTAAGTTATAAAAACTTTTTTAAAATGCCAATATCATTAAGATAAATATAAACAGACAAAATCAAGTTTTAAAAACTTATCAATGCTGCCCTTCGGATTGGAGCAGGAAGAACGGCTTGCTTTGTGTATTAAAATTTTTATTATCTGCTGTAATCGTATACATCAATTTTATAAAATTTATTTTATACGGCTTCGGGAAGGTTCTTATATACAAACGCGATTTGTATATGTATATAATGCATAAAAAATAAGCTGAAAAAATGTAATTTATAACCATTTTTTAATTGAAAGCCATTAATCTATTGATAAATCATATATCATTGTATATAATGTAAAATAAATATCGTTAAAAAACTATTTTAATAGTAAAATTATTTT
>CAJFUS010000079.1 GCA_904420235.1 Candidatus Neoanaerotignum tabaqchaliae | reverse complement strand
TACGCCGGAAATACGTGTTATGTTAAAGTTGGCGTCGGAAGCGAGGAAAAAGCCGTAAACTCATTTGAGAATATAAATTACCTGAATTTCAGCTCATATCCTGCCGATATAACAGGAATAGCCGGACTTTCACAGAAATATGTTTCCGACGGAGCGCAGGCCCTTGGTTTAAGCTATTATTTTAAAGAGTCAGAAGAAACCCAAGCGGCATATCTTGAGTTTGTTGACAAAATTAAAATTGACGGAAAGCCGACTGCTTTGAAACTTAATATATACGGCAACGGAACAGGACAATGGGTTAGAGGAAAGATAGTTGACGCCAACGGCAACGAAAGTGTAATTGACTTTTCAAGAGATGTAAGCTGGACCGGCTGGCAGGACACAACGGCTGTTCTTCCCGACGGCCTTGCATATCCGATAGAGCTTACAAGCGTTTATGTGGCCGCTCTCTCAAATCAGAACACCGAACAGCAGGTTATGTATTTTGATAATTTAAGAGGGCTTTACTCAAATGCCGCAGATGTTGATGTTCCGGCTAATCAGTCAGCCTCGGACGCATATTTTAACTCAAAAGAGGAAGGATATTACTACATCAACATAGCGGGACAGGTATCCAGCGGGAATGTTTCCGATACGGCTCTTTATGAAAGCGAAAGAAGCAAAATACACCAAAGCCTTCAAACAAATGCCGACACAGCAGTTTATGCCGGAAAAAGCGACATATCCTCTGGCGACAGTACGGAAGTTATACGCTGGTCAAACGGATACAATGTTTACTATAAAGACAACATAACGTTTGTTAATATGACTGCCGTTAACGGCGGATTTAAAGCTACCAACTGGGACCAGTGGCAGAGATTTAAAAACGACGTTATGATGAGCACCAATAAATATGTTGTGTTTATAATGGATACAACGCCTTCAAACTTCAGCGATTCTATGGAAGGCGACCTGTTTAAAAGCGCCTTAAAGGAAATTGAGGATGCGGGAAGGGAAGTTATGGTTGTTTCGGCTTCGGGAACATCCTACTGGAGCAGCGTTAAGGATGGAATTCAGTATATAAATCTTCCGTCGCTGTGGAATTTGGACGGAACCGTTAACGATGATTTTAGAATTCTTAAGCTTCGTTTAGGCGGAGATAAGCTCGTATATAAGGTAGAGAGCATATACTAATTGCATATAATAAACAAAAGCTATGAGATATTTTTGTTATATAATGTTGAAAACAAAAACATTGTGTGATAAAATCTGCGTAGCTTTTGTTTTTATGATTAATAAATAATGGAAGGAAGAAACAAAATGGGAAAATATTTCGGTACGGACGGCTTTAGGGGAGAGGCTAACGTTTCTTTGACCGTTAATCATGCTTTCGAAATTGGACGTTTTTTAGGCTGGTATTATGGAAAGGACAAAACTGAAAGGTGCAAAATAGTTATAGGAAAAGATACAAGACGTTCCAGTTACATGTTTGAATATGCTCTTTGCGCCGGTATAACATCATCGGGAGCCGACGCATACCTTCTTCACGTAACCACAACGCCAAGTGTTGCTTATGTGGCCAGAACGGAGGATTTTGACTGTGGTATTATGATTTCCGCCAGCCACAATCCGTTTTATGATAATGGCATAAAACTTATAAACAGCCATGGCGAGAAAATGGATGAGGACACCATATTAAAAATTGAGGATTATCTTGACGGCGGAATCGGAGAGCTGCCATGCGCGTTAAGAGAAAATATAGGCCGCACAGTAGACTATTCTGCCGGAAGGAACAGGTATATAGGCTATCTTATATCACTTGCCATAAGGTCGTATAAGGATTTTAAAGTTGGACTTGACTGTGCCAACGGCAGCGCGTGGATGATTGGCAAAAGTGTTTTTGACGCCCTTGGAGCCAAAACATATGTTATAAATGCTGAGCCTGATGGAACTAATATAAACATGAACTGCGGCTCTACTCATATTGATGGATTGAGGAAGTTTGTGCTTGAAAAGGGACTTGATGTGGGATTTGCTTTTGACGGTGACGCAGACAGATGTATCGCTGTTGATGAAAGGGGCAATGTTATTGACGGTGACCTTATACTTTATATTTACGCATGCTATATGAAGCGCCGCGGCAAGCTTTTAAACAATACAGTTGTTACAACTGTTATGTCGAATTTTGGCCTTTACAAAGCATTTGATGCAGAGGGCATAAATTATGAAAAGACAAACGTAGGTGACAAATATGTTTACGAGAGCATGACGAAAAATGGCCACCGTATAGGCGGGGAGCAGAGCGGTCACATAATATTCAGCAAATATGCTACCACAGGCGACGGCATACTTACGGCTATTAAGCTTATGGAAGCTATAATAGAATCCAAGTTGCCTTTAAGCAAGCTTGCAGAGCCTGTTAAGATATATCCGCAGATACTTAAAAACATAAGAGTTAAGGATAAAAAAGCAGCTCAAGATGACCCACAGGTTAGGAATGCCGTTGATGAAGTTGCCTTAAAACTTGGTTCAAACGGCAGAATACTTGTGCGCGAGAGCGGCACAGAGCCTGTTGTGAGAGTTATGGTTGAGGCGGAGGACTATGATTTGTGTGAAAAGTATGTTAACTATGTTATAGACGTTATAAAGAACAGAGGGCATGAGGCTCTTTAAAAGCTATGCTTAAAACGCCGGTTTTTCCGGCGTTTTAATTTATACAAAAGATGATTGAACATGTATACGGAAGATTTTAAAGATATGGGTGTTTTTATGAGTAGAGAAAACAGCGTTGATATGCTTAGTGGGCCTATAACAGGCAAAATTCTTATTTTTGTTGTGCCTGTTATATTGTCCGGCGTTTTGCAGCTTTTGTTTAATGCCGCTGACATAGTTGTTTTTTTTGGGGGTGGGGGCCGGAAATGATTCAATGGCGGCTGTAGAAAGCACGTCATCGGTTATAAGTTTACTTGTTAATACATACTTTATGTGCGGAATAATGGATACGATTAATGGTTCGCTAAGGGGAATAGGATACTTATTTTCATCAATGTGCATAACTCTGTTTTGTGTATGTGGGATAAGAATAATTTTTGTTTTGACTTATTTCCAGATACATAGAGATTATATAACGCTTTTTGGTCATACCCAATATCGTGGCTTGCGGCTGTAATTATGGAAACTGCCCTTTTTGCGTACGGGTATAATAAAAAAGGAAGCAGCTGAAAAAACCTTAATTTAACATTTTTATTGAAGATTGTGAAAGTATACAGTATAATATTAAAGCAGAGGCTTTTATTTTATCTAACTTTTAAAGGAGAATAAAAAATGATTAAAGAAACAATGGATTTTTTAATGTCCTACGATAAAGAAGTAGGCGAGGCAATGAAAAAGGAATTTAACAGACAAAACAGAAATTTGGAGCTTATTGCCTCGGAAAATATAGTTTCTGAGGCCGTTATGACGGCCATGGGAAGCGTACTTACAAATAAATACGCCGAAGGTTATCCGTCAAAGCGTTACTATGGCGGCTGTGAATATGTTGATGTTATAGAACAACTTGCTATTGACAGAGCTAAAGAACTTTTTGGCTGTGAATATGCCAATGTTCAGCCTCACTCAGGAGCTCAGGCAAACATGGCTGTATTTTTCGCTATGCTTGAGCCAGGAGACACTGTTATGGGTATGAATCTTGCCCACGGCGGACATCTTACTCATGGAAGTCCTGTTAACATGTCGGGTAAATATTTTAATATTGTTCCTTACGGCGTTGATGACGATGGATTTATAGATTATGAACAGCTTAGAGAAATTGCCCTTAAAACAAAGCCTAAACTTATAATAGCCGGAGCCTCGGCCTATGCCAGAAAGATAGATTTTAAAAAGTTCAGAGAAGTAGCTGATGAATGCGGAGCTTATCTTATGGTTGATATGGCTCATATAGCTGGGCTTGTGGCAGCGGGACTTCATGAAAGCCCAATTCCATACGCTGATGTTGTTACAACCACAACTCACAAAACTTTAAGAGGTCCAAGGGGAGGACTTATACTCTCAAATGCGGCCGCTAATGAGAAATTTAATTTTAACAAAGCGATATTCCCGGGAATACAGGGCGGACCTCTTATGCATGTTATAGCCGCTAAGGCCGTATGCTTTGGCGAGGCCCTTAAGCCGGAATTTAAGACATATCAAGAGCAGGTTGTTAAAAACGCTAAAGCCCTTGCTAACGGGCTTATGAGCCATGGACTTAAGCTTCTTACGGGCGGAACGGATAATCACCTTATGCTTCTTGACTTAAGAGGGCTTGAGGTTACGGGCAAAGAACTTCAGAACAAGTGTGATGAGGTTTATATAACACTTAATAAAAATGCCGTTCCAAATGACCCAAGAAGCCCGTTTATTACATCAGGTGTAAGAATAGGTACACCGGCTGTTACATCAAGGGGTCTTGTAGAGGAAGACATGGGCAAGGTGGCAGAGCTTATAAATTATGCCGTAACGGATTTTGACAACAAGGCTGATTATATCCGTGAAGAAGTTACAAAAATTTGTCAAAAATATCCTATATATAAATAATTATTATAAAAAAGCGTGGATTTATTCCACGCTTTTTGTGCTTAATTGGTGCTTTAGCGTAAATAAACAACTGGTTCTGCCAGTGGTAGATAAAATACCTTGGTAAATGAAAACCTCCATGATACGATTAAGATGGTTTGGCAGCCGCATCAAAAAAGTATCAAGGAGGTTTTAAACTGTATGAAAAATGAAATAAAACAAACAGCTCATTCAAGTTATTGCTGCGAATATCATATAGTATTTGCACCAAAATACAGAAGAAAAGTTATATATAAATCATTAAGAAAAGATATAGGTCAAATATTCAGAAAATTATGTAATGAGTTAAAAGTAGAAATATTAGGAGCATGTCCAGACCATATACACATGTTAGTAAGTATTCCGCCATATATGAGTGTAGCACAATTTGTAGGCACACTCAAGAGTAAGAGTGAATTGATGATATTTGACAGACATGCAAACTTAAAATATAAATATGGAAACAGAAATTTTTGGTGTAGGGGATATTATGTTGATACGGTAGGAAAGAATGAAAAAAAGATAAGAGAATACATAAAAAATCAGTTGGAAGAAGATTACACAAAAGACCAAATAACATTAAAGGAATATATAGACCCGTTTACGGGTAAAAGGAATAAATAAGGCAAAACAAACAGCCACTTAAAGTGGCTGCCTGTAATAGTGATGCGATGACAAACCCTCAGAACCCCTTTAGGGGTCAGCAAGTAATGACCCTTATAGGGTATGAGCAAACCACTAGTTCACTAGTGGTGGGAGTATCCCAAAGTTTGTGTAAACCTTCAAACTGATGTAAGATAAACTTATCAGTTTGGAGGTTTATTTTATGG
>CAJFUS010000078.1 GCA_904420235.1 Candidatus Neoanaerotignum tabaqchaliae | reverse complement strand
CCGTTAGTAATCGGGTCAAAACTTCCCGGATAAATTGCCTTAATCATAACTTTCCTCCAAAGTGTAGAAGGCCATTTTGGTTGTTCCATAATCTTTAACCCTGTAATTAAAAAGTCCTTCAACACAGGGCACGCTGTCCTTTGACGACTGCTCTTCTATTATAATTCCATTTTCCCTTAAAATTTCAGCCTCGGCTATTTTTTTAAGAACTTCACCATAAAGTCCGCTGTTATAGGGCGGGTCCATAAAAATTATATCAAACTGCCTTCCTTTTAACCTTAATTCTTCAAGAGCCGAAAACACATCGGCCTTAATTATTTCCGCTTTGTCATAAAGCTTTGTATGTATAAGGTTTTCTTTTATAATCTCAACGGCCTTGGCAGAATTTTCAACTAAAACGGCTTCTTTAGCCCCTCTGCTAAGAGCCTCTATAGCTATAGCGCCGCTTCCGCTGAATAAATCAAGGAAAACGCAGTCATATATGTCAGGTGCCAAAATGTTAAACAGAGTTTCTTTAATTCTGTCTGTTGTTGGCCTTGTGGAAAGCCCTTCAAGGCTTTTAAGCCGGCTACCTCGGGCCGACCCGGAAATGACTCTCATAAAATCCCCCAAACCTTACGCTACATACATAAAAATATAGTAAATTATATCAGAACATACGGCAAAAAACAATACTTCCTTATTCTGTATTTCAAAAACAGTTTCACATCTAATATCACTTTATTACATCTAAACATATTAAATACCTATATTGCCGTTGTCAAGAAACATATCTGATATTTTTTTCTTGAGTACGCTATATTTTTCTTCCTTATACCACAACCTATTTGAAGTAATGTCCGCCGCGGATTCCTGAGCCTTGCTTAAAGTAAGAGCGTCTCTGTAAAGATTAGCTATCTTAAGCTGTGGAAGTCCATGCTGTTTTGTGCCAAAAAACTCTCCTGGCCCTCTTAACTTAAGGTCCGTTTCTGATATTTCAAATCCGTCGTTTGTTTTTTTCATAACCCGCATACGCTCCTGAGTAACCTCATTTTTTGAGTCAGTAACAAGTATGCAATACGATTTATCAGAGCCTCGTCCAACCCTTCCCCTAAGCTGGTGAAGCTGCGAAAGTCCAAATCTTTCAGCATTTTCAATAAGCATTATTGTGGCGTTTGGAACATTTATGCCAACCTCTATAACAGTTGTTGATATAAGTATTTTTATATCGCCCTTTGAAAAAGCATTCATTATGTTTTCTTTCTCCGCCGCCTTCATTTTTCCATGAAGTATAGAAACGTTTATACCTTTAAATTCAGTATCTTTCAGTTCATCACACATAGTTTCAACGGCTTTGGCGTCTATGCTTTCGCTTTCCTCAACCATAGGACAAACTATATAAGCCTGTCTGCCGTTTGAAACCTCTTTTTTTATAAAACCGTAAATTCTTTTATGATAACTGCTGTTTACCGCAATAGTCTCAATACTTTTTCTTCCCGGCGGAAGCTCGTCTATAACGGATATGTCAAGGTCTCCGTAAAGTATAAGAGCCAATGTTCTTGGTATAGGAGTGGCTGTCATAACCATAACATGGGCACCATAGCCTTTTAGTGAAAGAGAATTCCTTTGTTTAACACCAAACCTATGCTGTTCATCGGTTATTATAAGTCCAAGATTTTTAAACTCCACATCTTCCTGTATAAGAGCATGGGTACCTATAATCATAGAACTTTGCCCGTTTAAAATTCTCTCCTTAACTGCGTTTTTCTCGCTTTTTTTAAGAGAACCTTTTAAAATACAAACCTCAAATCCAAAATTGTCAAAAAATTTCTTAAACGATTCATAATGCTGTGTTGCCAGCACTTCCGTAGGCGCCATAAGCACTGCCTGAAACCCGCTTTTTAATGCCATAAGAGCAGCGCACATAGCCACAGCCGTTTTTCCACTTCCAACATCACCCTGTATAAGTCTGTTCATCGTTTTACCAGATTCAACATCATTTGCTATATCGCTTACAACTCTTTTTTGAGCATTGGTAAAATCAAATCCAAGGGCCTTTGACGCCTCGTTTAAAATATTTTCGGTTTTAAATATTTTATTTGTTTTTTCTCCAAGATTTTTTCCCTTTAAAGTTAAAAGAGCTGTTTGAAGCAAAAAAAGCTCCTCAAAAACAAGACGCTCTCTTGCCATAAAAAAATTCTCGTTATTTTCAGGAAAATGTATGTTATATACAGCAAAATTTCTGTCGCACAGTTTATATTTTTTCCTAATATCAGCAGGTATGAAGTCTATAAGCTGGGCCTTAAGTTCCGACAGCGCCGTTTTTATTGCCACCCTCATTATTTTTTGACTTAAGCCAGCGGTTATTGGATATATGGGAACAATCCGTCCTCCGCCAAGAAGTTCCTCGGAACTTGCCTTTTCAAATTCCGGCGATGAAATTTCTTTTCGTGATTTACTTTTCTTATATAATCCGGTGAATATATACTCCTCATTAAGCCTTATGGCGTTTTTCATAAACGGCTGGTTATACCAAACGGCCGTAACAGAGCCTGTTTCATCTGAAAGTTTAGCCTTTGTTATTGATAAATTTTTAAAATAGACTGTTTCTGGTGTTGACGAAACAAAAGCAAAAAATGTGTTTTCCTCATTTTCAATCAAATCGGTTATTTTCCTAACATCGCTTCTGTCGTCATAATCCCTTGGAAAATGACACAAAAGGTCCTCAATAGTAAATATATCCATAACACCAAACAGCTTAGCCCTTTTTTCACCGATACCTTTTATTTTTGTAATTGGGTCGTTAAGAAGCATTTTTACCTCCAAAACGTATAAAAAGCGGATTTAAAATCCGCTTAAAACAGCTTTTACTACATATCATCAATAATTTTCAAAAAACTTCATCATTCAACGGAAATCATATAATAATACACAAACTGCCCTCCAAAATGAAGCTCCGTCTCACAGTCAGGAAAGCTGTTTTTAATATTATTATATAGCTTTTCCGCGTCCTCTTTGTCAACGTCGCGGCCATAATAAACTGCAATAACTTCCGTATCATCGCCAACAGCTCTCTCAACAAGCTTCTCAACGCAGTTTTCCAGATTTTTATCGCATAATATTATTTCACCGTCAATGGCCCCTATAAAATCTCCCTTTTTAATGCTAACGCCATTTGATGACGTATCTCTTACAGAAGAGGCCACATATAATGATTTTATAATATCTTTGCCATAATTAAGACTTTCCTTTGCCTCTTCCACATCAGAAAACTCTCCGCAATTTATTATAGCAGATATTCCCTGCAAAATGTTATTTGTCGAGATTACAGAAACATTTTTTTCTTTACACATTTCAGCCGCCTGATGGCAAGAAAGCACAACGTTTTTATTGTTTGGAAGTACAAAAATATTCTTGGCATTCACGTTCTTTATGGCATTTAATATGTCATCAGAGCTTGGATTCATTGTCTGGCCGCCGTCAACAATGCAGTCAACACCTATATCCTTAAATATGCCATAAAATCCCTCTCCATTTGACACGCTTACAAAGCCTATCTCTTTTGGCTCTTCCTCAAACTTTCCGTTTAAAAAGTCTATTTTGCTGCTATGCTGTATACGCATATTATCTATTTTAATATTATTAAGCGCGCCATAGTTAAGAGCCTTTTCAATGACAAGACCTGGATGATTTGTATGAACATGCACTTTTATAACGTCTTTGTCCGAAACAACCATAAGGGAATCGCCAATAGAAAGCAAATAATCACTTAAATTGTTCACAACACTCTCATTAGGATTTGAGGACATTATAAAAAACTCTGTACAGTATCCAAATTTTATATTCTTTTGTTCAGTATAAACAGGAACGTTCACTTTTTCTTGAGTCATATCAAGGTTATTAAGACCTTTGTAATTTCCTGTTTCAATATATAAAAGAGCGCCTTTAAGTACTGATATAAGTCCCATACCACCGGAATCCACAACTCCGGCCTCTTTAAGCTCCGGCAACATTTCCGGCGTTTTGCTAAGGGTTATTTCAGCCTCGTTTATAACATGCTTAAGAAGCTCTCCTATGTCGCCTGTTTTTTCAGCCGCTTCATGCGCGGCCTTGGCACATGAAGACGCTACTGTTAAAATTGTGCCTTCTTTAGGTTTCATAACAGCCCCATATGCGGTTTTAACAGCTATGTCAAAGGCATTGGCCACATCAACGGCATCAATATAATTTTTTGAGTCTATATATTTTGAAATTCCACGTATAAGCTGAGAAAGTATAACTCCAGAATTTCCTCTTGCGCCTCTTAAAGCTCCCGAGGCGCAGCTTGAAAAAACGTCCGACACATTTTTTGAGCCGCTCTCTTCGGCTTTTTTGGCGGCCTCAATCATTGTAAGCGACATATTTGTTCCTGTGTCACCGTCCGGCACCGGAAATACGTTTAACGCGTCTATTTTTCCCCTGTCGCCGCTTAAGCTGTTGGCTCCCGAAACAATAAGTCTTGCCGCCAAAGTGCCGTCGATTTGTTTAATAACCAATTTACTGTCCTCCATTAGCCGTTTACTCTTATACCCTCAACAAACACGTTTATTTTTTCCGTATCTATGGCAAAACACTCTTTTATTTTAAATTTAACAGTATTTACAATATTATCGGCAATAACTGATATATTTGTTCCATATTCAACTATTATATGAAAATCAAGGCTTACAGAGCTTCCATTAACATAAACCTTTATGCCCTTTGTAAGGCTTTCCACCTTTAAGAGCTGAAAAATGTCGTCCTTAACATTTTTTGCCGCCATTCCAACTATTCCGTAGCAGTCCATAGCAGCACAGCCTGCAACTCTTGCTACAACCTCTTCGTCTATTGATATAACTCCTAAATTGTTTTCTATTTTAACTGACATAAAATCCCTCCTAAATTAGAACATTTTGAACATAAAATTTTTAAACGCTTTAAAAGCTTTTTTCTTTTTATAGTCTAACATAAAACCCGATAAATTAAAAGCTTGGCATAACAAAACTAAAAATTAAAAAAAATATATAAATTTACTTGCAAAAGAGTGTGCTTTCTGATAGAATAATATCGTTATGTCATGGATAGAATTTAAGGAGGTGCAAGTAATGGCAAAGTGTGAAATCTGCGAAAAGACTATGCAGACAGGTCATAGAATAAGCATTAACCGTAGCCAGGTCAGCAGACGCGCTAATAAAACCTGGAAAGCTAATGTTAAGAAAGTTAAAATCAATGACAACGGTACTATCAGATCAATATACATTTGTACAAGATGTCTTCGTTCAGGTAAAGTTACTCGCGCCATCTGATTATAAAAAGAAATTGACTCCCGTTTTTTTAGCGGGAGTTTTTTTCAGCACTTTTTTAATATAAGAAATACTCCTGCGGCCACCATAAATATTGCAGCTATAATTCCCCACCATGGAAAAACCTGCGCAACAAGCATTCCACTTCCGAAAGACACAAGTATTATACCTAATATTTTCAGTTCCATAGCAATTCCCCTGAATTTTTATATTACATTATATTCTGAAATGCTTTTTTAAGTACAAAGGGCACTCTCCAAACCTCGGCTCATATATATTATAAAGTACAGCCAAACGTCCTTCTTAAAAAGCCTTATGCTTAATCACAGACTGCCTGTTGTTAAAATTCTATACTTGCATTGAAAACAAAAAACGTTTTTCCACAATTTTTTAGGAAGTTCTATTAAATTCCCTTTGGCAGCCTTAATGCATATGCTTAGCTTTTAGGCAGTTTTTCATGTGATATCGCCGTTTTAGCTTTACAATTACCAATACTTTCAAAATCTTTATTTATCACACAAAACCTACACAGCTAAATATAGCCTCAATTTTTTTATTCTCTCACCATAAAAGTTATAACAGAAAAGGCCATGGCAAAGCCACAGCCAAATAATATTAAAAACTCAGTCTCGGCACCTCATAGCATATAAAAGTCCCGATTTTATCTTTACAACAGCTTTTTCACCAAGCATAACATTGCTTACGGCCACAAGATTGCTTCCAAAATAAAGCCTTCCGTCGTTAAGAGGATATTTTAACCCCTCCGTTGTAACGCCGCATACTTCATAAGTCATTGGTATAAGCGATATAATATCTCCCTTTTTGCCGTAAATCTCTATGCTGTCACAAACAAGCCTTATTTCATTATATTCGTTAACAATAGCGGCGTTATTCACACCATGTTTTTTTATATAATATAGCAAAATACAGTTAGCCATTGTGTGGTCAAGCCTTGTTCCTATGCCTCCCATAATAACTATCTCGTCGGCTCCAGCCTTAACTGCGGCATCTATGCCAAGCTCCATATCGGTTTCATCTTTTTCGCATGAAAATCTTTTTAACTCAACTCCCATGCCTTCATAAAATCTTATGGTTTCACTGTCGGCAGAGTCAAAATCTCCCACAATGACGTCTGGCTTTAAACCAAGCTTTTTGGCGTGCCTAATTCCTGAATCGCAGCAAACAATATAGCTGTCTTTTATATATTTGCCGCAAAAATCGTAATTTGATATATCGGCGCCGCCAAATACAACAGCCCTCATTACTCATACTCCTTAATTATATCAACAAATTCTTTAGCGGCCTGCTCAGGGTCCTCAGCTCCAAAAACGGCCGAACCGGCAACTATTGAGTCCGCTCCTGCCTCAAGAACCTCTCTTAAATTCTTAAGGCTTACGCCTCCGTCAATTTGTATGTCAAAATTCAATCCCCGCTCTTTCCTTGCCTTAACAAGATGAGGTATTTTTTCAAGGGCCTCAGGTATAAATTTTTGTCCGCTGAATCCCGGGTAAACAGTCATAACAAGCACCATCTCAACCTTGTCAAGTACAGAAGCCACAGCCTCTATTGGAGTATCAGGCTTTACCGTAACGCCAGCCTTACAGCCAAGCGAGTGTATTGTATCCACAATTTTTCCTAAATCCGTACAAGCTTCAACATGAACGTTAAGTATATCGGCTCCGGCGTTGGCGAAATCCGAAAGATATTTCTCTGGATTCTCAATCATAAGATGTACGTCAAATACCATATCTGTAATTGGCCTGATGCTTCTTAAAATCGGGGCTCCAAATGTTATATTCGGAACAAAATGACCATCCATTATATCAAGATGGATGTATTTAGCTCCTCCGTTTTCAACTGAACGCAGCTCATCGGCAAGTTTTGAGAAATCAGCCGATAAAAGAGACGGTGAGAGAGATTTCATAATTAACGCTTCCTTTCATTTTCAAATTCAACTAATTCATTATAAAGCTTTACATATCTATCATATCGAGCGGGATTTATACTTTCTCCCACATTGTTTTTCACGTTACAATCTGGTTCATGTATATGAACACATGATGAAAACCTGCATTTTCCAATATATGGCGTGAATTCGGGAAAATATTCTTGAAGCATTTCCGGCTTTATATTGTCAATATAAAGCGATGTAAAGCCTGGGGAATCAACTATAAAGCTGTTGCCATAAAGCTCCATAAGCTGAGCGTGTCTTGTGGTGTGTTTACCTCTTTCTATTTTTCGGCTTACACTTCCTGTCTCAAGTCTGAGATTTGGATTAAGTGAATTTATAACGGAACTTTTTCCAACACCTGAAGGCCCAGCCACAACTGATATTTTGTCTTTTAAACAATCCCCAAGTTGTTCAATATTTATTTTTTTCTCGGCCGAAACAGGTATAACCCTGTATCCGGCCGAAGAATAGATATCCGCGTATTTCTTATATTCTTCATCTGGGTCTAAATCGATTTTGTTTATACATATAACAATATCAAGGCCCTGTTCCTCGGCAAGTATAAGAAATCTGTCAAGCATATCCGGGTCCAACTGCGGTTTAGCTGCCGCGAATATTATTATAACTTGGTCAACGTTGGCAACTCTTGGCCTTATCATATAAGTTTTTCTGGAAAGTATATTGTCCAGACTGCCTTTTTTATTTTCCTCGTCAATAACGGTTATTTCCGCATAATCCCCAACAGTAGGAGTTATTTTTTCTTTCCTGAACTTTCCTCTTGCCCTGCACTCATAAATACCATTACCAGTTCCTACGTAATAAAAACCGCCTACCCCTTTAATTATGGTACCCTTAACCATCAATTAATTGCCTCCTGAGAAATCAACATTTTGGCTCCACTGATATACATTATCAAGATAAAGCTGTACTTCCGCAGGTCCAGAGCCTGTAATTTCAACCGTAAACGGGAAATCCGAAAGAGGTCTGTTATCATTATACGCCACCTCAACGGAGTTTCCGTTTATTATTTTAAGAATTTTAATTGATATGCTGTTTTCGTCATTATAACTTTCGGGAGCTTCTATTGTGAATGTAAGCGTGCCTTCGTTCTCAGTATCTGATGTACTGGTGTCTGTGCTTCCTTCACTTCCCTGCGCCGGCGTTTCCGTCTCCGGCTCTGGTTCGCTTTGAACGCCGCTGCTTACAACAAAGCTGATTTGTGTTCCCCTTTCAACACTCTCTCCGGAAGAAGGAGTATGCGATATAATTTCTCCCTCAGGTTTATCTGAATCCTGAGAGCTTGATGAACCAAACTCAAGTCCCGCAGCCGAAAGCTCTCCTTGAGCCGTTTCAATATCCTTTCCAACAAAATTAGGAACCACAACAGTAGTGTTCTCCTGTCCCTTGCTGACAGTAAGCGTTATTTTCTGACTGGAATCCATTTCAGTACCAAACTCCGGATCCTGAGCCATAACAAGGCCCTCCTGTACAGTGTCGTCAAACTCATATGAAACCTCCGGTTTTTGTCCGCCTTCCGAAGTTATTGTGTCAATAGCCTCGTCAACAGGCTTATTCATAACATTTGGCATTATAAACGTCTTTTGTCCCAAGCTTACCGCTACATCAATGGTATCACCCTCAGATACATATGTGTCAGCTTCTGGAGACTGCGCTATTATAAGACCCTCGTCGGCGTCTGAATAGTCTTCTTCGGAAACGTTTATTTTAAGTCCAAGGGCCTCGGCTTTTTCAGTTGCCTCATCAACAGT
>CAJFUS010000077.1 GCA_904420235.1 Candidatus Neoanaerotignum tabaqchaliae | reverse complement strand
AGCTATCCTTCTAAACTCGCTAAAAACCGCCGTTTCAACATTATCAAATCTTATATATCGGCAATTGCAGCTTCCATCTTTTAAGCTTTTAGAACATCTTAAATACACAACTCCGTTTTTGGTATTAAAATGTAAAGGACCTTTGCATAAGGCGCAAAAGACTTTTCCTGAAAATGGATTATTTTCAGTATTCCTATGTTTATTTACCCTTCTGCGCTTAAGGCGCATAATTTCAGCTGCCTCCAAAAACTCTGTTTCGCTTATTATGGCCTCATGGTTATTAGGAACAGTTATCCAAAATTTATCGTCCACATCAACAAGTTTTTTGCTTTTATAGCTCACCTTTTTTTGCCGCCCTTGAACAAGAGTGCCGATATACGTTTCATCTCTCAATATTTTTCTTATTGTTGAGGCGCTCCATTGTCCTTTTCCAATATTTTTAGCCAACGGATTAAAATAACTGCTCCCGTTTATTTTTTTATATTCCAACGGTGTAGGTATCTTTTGTCCACTTAAATATTCCGCTATGGTCTTTACACTTTCTCCGTTTATATACATACTGAATATAAGTTTAACAACCTCGGCTGCTTTTGGGTCCGGCGTTATTTTATGCCTGTCGTTTTTGTTCAGTTTATATCCATATACGCACCAGTGGCCAAGATATTGGCCATTCTTTTTTTTAGTATAAATAGCGGCCTTAACGTTTTCGGATATATCTTCACAATACCATTCATTAATCAGGCCGTTAATCTGGCGGGCTTTTTTCCCTTTTAAATCCATTGTGTCCGCATTGTCAACAACACCCACAAAACGTACTCCCCAGATAGGAAAAAGGCCGTGTATATATTTCTCAACAGCCTCCATATCTCTTGAGAACCTTGACTGATTTTTGCAAAGCACTATATCAAATAGCCCCTTGCTTGCCAATTCAATCATAGCCTTAAACTGAGGACGTTCACCGTCGAGGCCGGAATAGTCCTCATCACAGTATATACCGGCTATATCCCAATCCATTTTTACAGCATACTGGGTAAGCATAAGTTTTTGATTTTGTATACTCTCGCTTTCTTCCTCTCTATTTTTATCCTCTTTTGAGAGCCGGCAATAAATGGCGGCTCTTAGTTTTCTTTTTACCTCCATTTTTTCCGCTCCTTTTCCAATTCAACCATAAGCTCAATATGTTTTTTAAAAATCTCGAAATCTGCCTGTTCACCTTTAAATATACTTTTAACAACAACGTCTTTTTTCATACAGCTAATAAATCACCATAAAAATTGTTCAGTAATTTATTATGCTTCTCAAGCCTCAAAAATAACAAAAGGACTCCCAAAGGGAGCCCTAATTTTTAATTTATATTCCATCAAGAGCATATGTCTTTTTATATTCATCATAAAACTTTGTAAATTCCGCGTCTCTATTATGCACAACATCACTTATATAACCATGAGTATCAAAGCTGTCATTTTTAAGCTCTATAACTGCTACAGCTATATTTGAACAGTGGTCGGCAACTCTCTCATAATTATTTATAAGGTCTGAAAGTATAAATCCCAGCTCTATTGTACATGTTCCATTTTGCAATCTTTCAACATGTCTGTTTTTTATAGTTCTTGTAAGCTCGTTAACAACCTGTTCCAACGGCTCAACCTTTCTTGCCTCATCGGCATCATTTTTCTCAAAAGAATCAAAGGCTATACTTACAATTTGCTTAACAGCTTCCTCCAAAACTTTAAGCTCAAGTTTGGCCACACTTGAAAAATATATGTCTTTCTCTTTCATTTCCTCCGCCGCATCTTTTATATTAACGGCATGGTCGCTTATGCGTTCAAAATCGCCTATTGTATGAAGAATTCTTGATATTTCTCTATGGTCATCTGGAAGCATATCCATTGGTGAAAGCTTAACAAGATATGTTCCTATAAGGTCTTCATAACGGTCAACGCCGCTTTCTATGGTATTTATTTCATGAACTTTATCTTGATTGAAATCTCTTAAAAGCGATATCGATTCGTCTATGGCGCTTTTAGCAAGCTCAGCCATTTTTATTGCGGCAGAACGGCTTTGAGTTACGGCAACGGCGGGAGTTGCCAAAAACCTTTCATCAAGAACAATATGTTCCTTCTCATCTTTATCATCTTTAAGAGTAATGCAAGCCAGTTTTCCAAGATATTTTGAAAACGGCAGCATTATGGCCGTAGCTACTATATTAAATAAAGTATGCACTTGGGCTATCTGTACGCTTGCTATGGCATCATTTAAAAAATCAAAATGAATAATAGCATTCGCTCCATAAAACAGCGTTGAAAAAATTATAACTCCTATTATATTAAAATAAAGGTGAACAGCAGCAACCCTTTTTGCGTTCTTGTTAGCTCCAATAGAAGCTAAAACGGCAGTTATGCAGGTTCCTATATTCTGTCCCATTATTATAGGCACAGCGCTTGAAAATGTTACGGCTCCCGTAGCCGATAAAGCTTGAAGTATGCCGACAGAAGCTGAAGAGCTTTGTATTATGGCTGTAAGCACAGCTCCGGCCAAAATTCCCAAAATTGGATTTGTAAAAAGCGTAAACATATTTGTAAATTCTGGAACATCCTTAAGAGGCTCAACTGCCGCCGACATCTGCTCCATGCCGAACATAAGCACAGCAAATCCCAAAAGTATTGTTCCTATATTTTTCTTTTTCTCACTTTTAGCCATCATAAGAAGAATTATTCCTACAACAGCAAGCACAGGAGTAAACGACGACGGTTTTAAAAGCGTCATAAAAAGGCTGTCTCCGCTTATGCCTGAGAGGCTTAATATCCATGCTGTAACAGTTGTTCCAACATTGGCGCCCATTATAATTCCAATGGCCTGACTTAACTGCATTATGCCTGAGTTTACAAATCCAACAACCATAACCGTTGTGGCTGAGGAACTTTGTATTATAGACGTAACAACAAGTCCCAAAAGGAAACCTTTAAATGGGTTATTCGTCAGCTTTTCAAGAAGAAGCTGAAGTTTATTTCCGGCCTGTTTTTCAAGTCCTTTGCCCATTACGTCCATACCAAAAAGAAACATAGCAAGGCCGCCTACTAATGACAGAACCCCAAAAATATCCATTTTGTTTTAACCCCCAGATTTTTCTATAATTTAACATTATTTTCCCTTATATTTTACATTATACGTCAAATACTTGAAAAGTTATTTTTTGTAAAATTAATGTTAAATCTATGTAAAATCATATATGGGCATTTCTTCTTACTATATTATTTCCACATTTTCGTCATTAAATCAATAATAAATATAAAAACAGCGGGCCTTAGGCTTTTAAAACCTAAGACACCGCTGCTTTATAAGGTGTGTTTATAACCGATATTAAAATAAAACAGATATTGTTGTGCCCTTAAGAGGTGCGCTCTTTAAAGTTACAGTGGCATTATGTATTGCCGCGCCATGCTTTACTATTGAAAGTCCAAGACCTGTGCCGCCAATATCTTTTGAGTGGCTTTTATCAACTCTGTAAAACCGTTCAAAAACTCTGTCCTGCTCTTCATAGGGTATGCCTATTCCCGTATCCGAAACTGATAGCTCAACATGTCCGTCTTTGTTTTCAAGCACAATTTTAATGCTGCCGTTGTCTTTATTATATTTAACGGCATTATCAAGTATATTAAAAACTATCTCCTCAAGTATAGGCGATATACCGTTAACATAACAGTCCTCACTTTGGAACTCTATGCTTATGCTCTTTTTCACAGCCATTGGACGCACTGTGTCAAGCACACGTTTTATAACATCTTTCATGTCAACAGGTTTTTTCTCAGAAGTTATATTATTTTCGTCCATTTTTGACAGCTTAAGAATATCCCCCACAAGGGTTATAAGCCTTTGTGCCTCATTATATATGTTAGAGGCAAAATGCGGTATATCCTCAGGCTTTACAAGGCCGCTTTTTATAATCTCGGCCGTTCCTGAAATAGTTGTAAGAGGCGTTTTAAGCTCATGAGAAACATTTGCCGTAAACTCTCTCCTAAATTCTTCGCGTTTTTCCTTTTCAGTTACATCAAGTATTGTTATAACAGCGCCAACAACAGTTTTATCCTGAAAAACCGGATTTGCGAATATCTGATAATACTTGCCGTCAACATCCATTTTTTGAACATTATGATTTCCGTTAAGGGCCATGTCTATTGCCTTGCAAAAGCTCTCGCTGCGATTAAGACCAAGCACGCTTTTATTCTCAACATCTCCACTTATGCCAAGAAGCTTAAGGGCGCTTGAGTTATGCGACAATATTTTAGTAAGATTGTCTATAATAAGAAATCCCTCGCTCATGTTCTCGGTTATTGTGTTAAAAGACTCCCTCTGCCGTCTAAGCTCCTCCATGTTTTTTGCTATTTGTTTATTCTGCAAAGACAGCTTTCTTAAAAGAGGCGCTATCTCGTCATAAGACACGGCCTCCTCTGGGTGCTCAAGGTCAATTTCGTTAAGTGGTTTAACAATCATTTTTGAAACGGCATATGTTATAACTGCCGATATTATAAAAGCCGCCACAATAACAACAAGTATCGGCTGAAACATTCCTGCCAAAATTGTCCATACCGTATATTGCTCCCTTGAAATTCTTAAAACAGAACCGTCATTAAGTCTTACGGCATAGTTCACGGTTTTTTCAGATATTGTTGATGAATATCTTATACTTTCGCCAACAGAACTTTCAAGAGCTTCTTTAACCTCTTCTCTATCTAAATGATTATCCATAGCAGCCTCATCAGCAATGCTGTCATAAATCACTGTTCCGTCGGAGGCTATCCATGTAATCCTGTTTTTAGTATTTCCAAGACTGTTAAGATATTCTACGCCGTTTTTCTCTACGCCGCTCTTTACAAAAACCGCTTCCTGAGATAATTCATTTACAAACTGCTTATCAAAATAGGCGTATAAAACGCCCATTATGATTATTATGGTAGACAAAACCATCAAAAGCCCCACGCTTACTGTGGCTCTGAATATTCTGCTTTTCAATCCTCGCCGCCTCCCATACGGTAGCCAGCTCCCCTTACGGTTTCAATGAGGTTTCCACATGGTCCAAGTTTCTGTCTTAGTGTACGTATATGAACGTCAACTGTACGGCTTTCACCATCATACTGATAGCTCCATATCTCGCTTAAAAGCTGGTCACGACTGAATACGACTCCCTGCTTTTTCATAAGAAGGCAAAGTATGTTAAATTCTTTTATTGTAAGAACAACATTCTCTCCGTTAACCTTAACTATGTGCTTGGCCGGATTTACATACAGGCCGCCAAGTTTATAAGCATCGTCCTTAAGACTGCTTTCTTTGGCCGCCCTTCTTAAAACTGCCTTTACTCTTGAAACAAGCTCCATCATTCCAAAAGGTTTCGATATGTAATCATCGGCTCCTCCATCAAGGCCTATCACTTTGTCATATTCGGTAACCTTGGCCGTAACCATTATAACGGGAACATTTTCGGTATCCGGGTTTGAACGCAGTTTTTTAAGTATGCTAAGCCCGTCTTCTTCCGGAAGCATAATATCAAGTAATATAAGCTCTGGATTGCCGTCCTGCATTTTATCCCAAAACTGAGAAGGCGTTCCAAACCCTTCAGCCTCAAGGCCAGAGTTATTAAGTGTGTACGCCACCAATTCCCGTATGCTCGAATCGTCCTCTAAAATATAAATCATAATTATTCCTTCCTGTGTACGCCGGTTAAAGAGTACTCAACCCACTCCGCTATATTAACGGCGTGGTCGGCTATTCTTTCAAGATATTTGGCCGCCATAAGCAGGTCTATGCAGTCTTTTCCCTCATACTTATCGCTTATTATAACCTCAATAAGCTCATCTTTTATTTTATTAAAGTCAGCGTCCACTACGTCGTCTTTTAAAATAACATCTCTTGCAAGCTCAACATCGCCTTTAACAAAAGAGTCAACGCTTTGAGTTACCATTTTTGCAGCCACAACTGACATTTCTTTTAAATGGGCAACCCTTTCTATTGTGCCTTTTTTCTCAATGTGCTTTGTAATTTCGGCTATATCCTCAGCCTGATCGCCTATTCTCTCCATGTCCGAAATCATTCTTAATGCGGCTGAAATAGCTCTTAAATCTCTTGCCACAGGCTGCTGCTGAAGTATAAGTCTCATGCAAAGGCTTTCTATGTCTCTTTCCTTTTGGTCTATTTCCCTTTCATATTCGGAAGCCAGTGTAACCTGACTTAAATCGCTGTCAAAAAGAGCTTTCATGGCCGCGGCCAATGCTTCCTCGCACAAAGCTCCCATTTTAATAAGCTCAACGTTAAGCAATGAAAGCTGCTCGTCAAAAGTGTTACGCATATCAGCCAAACCTCCCTGTTATGTAATCCTCTGTACGTTTATCTTCCGGCATAGAGAAAAGTTTCTCAGTTTCGTTAAACTCAACCATCTCGCCTAAAAGGAAGAACGCAGTTTTGTCTGATATTCTGGCGGCTTGCTGCATGTTGTGGGTAACTATTATTATAGTATAGTCCTTTTTAAGCTCAACGGCAAGGTCTTCTATTTTGGAAGTTGATATAGGGTCAAGGGCCGATGTTGGCTCATCCATTAACAAAACCTCCGGCTCAACGGCAAGAGCCCTTGCTATGCAGAGCCTCTGCTGTTGTCCTCCTGACATTCCAAGGGCGCTTTTTTTAAGTCTGTCCTTGGCCTCATCCCATATAGCCGCGCCTCTTAATGATTTCTCAACTATATCGTCAAGTTTAACCTTTGAACGTATGCCATGGGTTCTTGGCCCATAGGCTATATTGTCATAAATGCTCATTGGAAAAGGATTTGGCTTTTGGAAAACCATTCCAACCCTTTTTCTTAAAAGGTTAACGTCCATATTGCCGTATATATCCTCGCCATCAAGGGTTACTTTACCTGTAATGCGGCAACCTTCAACAAGGTCGTTCATTCTGTTAAGAGACTTTAAAAGCGTACTTTTTCCGCAGCCCGACGGACCTATAAAAGCAGTAATTTCCTTTTCCTGTATATTCATATTTATATTTTTAAGAGCCTTAAAATTTCCGTAATATAAATCAAGATTTTCTATTTTAAATTTATCCATTAACCTCACCTTTTTGCAAGCTTCTTAGCAATCGCCGAAGAAACAAAATTTATAACTATAACAAGAAGTAAAAGCACAACAGCCGTAGCGTAAGCCTGATTCATATAAAGTCCTTCCGAAAGAAGCGAGTACATGTGAACTGCTAATGTTCTTGTTGACGAAAACAGGTTTTCAGGAATTCTTGCCGTTGAACCAGCAGTAAATATAAGAGCCGCTGTTTCTCCCACAATACGTCCTATACTTAATATTATTCCTGCCAGTATTCCTGGAATGGCCGTTGGCAGTATAATTCTGAAAACCGTTCTAAGCTTTCCAGCGCCAAGACCGAAGCTTCCTTCTCTGTATGAATCCGGAACAGCCTTAAGGGCCTCCTCTGTGGTTCTCATTATTGTTGGAAGCACCATTATGGCAAGTGTAAGCGACCCGCCTATAAACGAGTAACTCCACTTGAAAGCCGTAACAAACATAAGAAATCCGAAAAGTCCGTAAACTATTGACGGTATTCCCGCAAGAGTTTCGGTTGTTATTCTTACTACCGAAACAAGTTTATTCCCTTTTTTGGCATATTCCACAAGATATATAGCCGAGAAAACACCAACAGGGACAGCCATTATAAGGGTCATTCCAGTCATAAGCACAGTGTTTATAATCGCCGGCATCATGGATACATTCTCGGTGTTATATTCCCAAGCGAAAAGGTCAGCGTTTATATTTGGTATTCCCTTTACAAATATATATCCAACAAGCAGAAGAAAAACAAAAACAGTTAAAATAGCTCCAAGACTTACAAGACCAAGAACAAGAAAAGAAAGAGGTCTGTTTTTATAGCTTTTCATTCTTTGCTTAAATGTTACTTTGTTTATAGCGTTTATTTCGCTTTTCTCCTCAACGGGCACAAACGAAGGCCCTTCAGGAAGCTTTCCTACTGCCTCCATTAGTTTTCCCTCCTCTTAAGCAATGAAAATGACATATTTATTATAAGTATAAATACAAACAGTACAACACCTGTAGCTATAAGGGCCTGACGGTGAAGGTCGGTTGCGTAGCCCATTTCCATTACTATATTAGCTGTCATTGTTCTTACACCGCTTAATATGGAATCCGGTATTATGGCTTGGTTTCCGGCAACTATTATAACGGCCATTGTTTCTCCTATGGCTCTTCCAACTCCAAGTATAATTCCAGCCAAAATTCCGCTTTTTGCAGCCGGCACAACGGCTCTCATAACACTCATCTCATGGGTATCTCCAAGAGCCAAAGCACCCTCATAATAACTTTCGGGAACGGCCCTTATCGATGACTCCGAAACACTTATTATTGTTGGAAGAATCATTATCCCAAGCAGAAGCGACGCCGTTAAAATTCCCTTTCCGCTTGTTCCAAATAAATCCTGAACAACAGGAACTATAACTACAAGACCAAAAAATCCATACACTATGGAAGGTATTCCCGCCAAAAGCTCAACGGCAGGTTTTAAAAATTTATAAAGTTTCTCCGGACAAAATCTTGCCATAAATATAGCGCACAATATTCCTACGGGAACACCCACAATTATGGCTCCGGCCGTTACATATATACTTCCTATAATCATGGGGAATATGCCGTATAATCCGTTCGACGGCTTCCATGACGTTCCGAGAAGGAACTTGAAAACGCCTATCTCTCCTATTGCTGGTATTCCGTTGGCGAAAAGAAACAGACATATAAGTGCTACCGAAAATATAGAAACACAGGCAGCCACGAAAAATACAAATTTCATAAAACTTTCGCTAAAATTTTTCATATAAACACACCCTGATTAAAATAAAAACCGATACAAACTTGTTAGCTTAAAATATCTAAAATATAAGGCATTTACAATCAGGATATTAAGTCCGTGTTATAAATGCCTTACCATTGTTGAAAATTTAAGATTTACTGAACGTCAGCCCAATCTGTAATTTCTCCTGTAAATATTCCTCCAACCTGCTCTGTTGTAAGGTTTGCTACAGGGTTTTCATTGTTTACTATAACCGCAATACCGTCCATAGCTATAACAGTTGGTGTAACGCCGGCTTCAAGCTCGCTGTCTTTAAGCTCTCTTGATGCCATTCCAATGTCGCATATTCCGTCAATAGCTGATGTAACACCTGTTGTTGAGTCATTCATCTGTACCTCAATAGTTACGTCAGGATTTAAAGCCCTGTATGCCTCAGAAAGTTTTTCCATTACAGGTGTAACTGATGATGAACCGGCTACTGAAATTTCTCCTGAAATTCCTGAAGCTGTATAAGCTCCGTTTGAACCTTGGCTGATATATCCGTTTTCCTCTACAACGGCCTGACCCTCATCGCTCATAATGAAGTTTACAAAATCCTGAGCGGCTTCGCTTAATTCGCCGTTTGTAACAATATTAAAAGGTCTTGCTACTTTATAATCTCCGCTCTTAACATTGTCTGTTGTAGCCTCAACTCCGTCTATTGTAACAGCTTTAACAGAATCATCAAGGGAGCCGAGGGATATGTATCCTATTGCCGCTGTGTTTCCGGCTATTGTTGTCATCATAACAGCCGTGCTGTTTGTAATCTCGGCTGTGTCAACTGTCATGTCGCCGTTATCGCCTTCAATTCCAAAAAGCTCAACAAAAGCTCCTCTTGTTCCGGAGCCGTCCTCACGTGAAACTACTGTTATGGCTCCTAAATCGCTTCCTGTGCTTTCAGCGCTTTCCGCTGAAGCTGTTGTTTCAGATGTTGATGCGGCGGCCGATGTTGAAGCCTCTCCTGATGCTGAAGTTGAACCGCTTGATGAGCTTCCGCAGCCTGCAAGCACTGACGCCATACAGAATACTGTCATACCTATTGCTATTAACTTTTTCATTTCTTTTAATCTCCTTTTTTAAAAATTTCAACTGATTAACTTTTTTGTTCTTTGAACCGGTTCTTAACCGATTGACAGTTCCTATTATAAAAATCAAAAGTAAAATCCGTAATCATATTATTGTTAAATATACGTTAAACACACTTTCTCAGTTCTGCTTTGCGCAATTTACATAAATGTAAAATAATTAAATAAATTCACAATTACACATTAAAATATTTTACAATATCACAATATATAATTAAAATCATTGAATTTGTAAAATATAAGTAAAGCGTTATATATTTAAACTATAAATATTTAAAAAACTATTCTGTTCAAAATATTTAAGGTTTAATTGGGTTGAAAATTGAAATTAAATAAAATATTTTATACTAACTTAGTTTTTATTTTCATTAGATTCAAAAATCTTATAGAAAATAATATACATCATGTTCAATATTTTACAATATCTTAACAAATATCAAATTTAGTATTTTTAAAAAATTATAAAATAATTAAAATAAATTGGGTGTCTACGATTACGGCTCCCAGCCCCCATGCCCAGGGTCTATAATTATAACCCTGTTATTAAGCGGCATAAAAACATTTTCTCCCTTTTCATTAACGCCATAAATAATTCCAGACGCTAAAACCGATATAGATAAAAAAACCGCCAAGCAGATGCTTTTTAACTTAAAATCCATAATCTCCACCTCCTAAATGCAATTTATTCAATTTATCACTCCGGTATTATTGATTTTTTATTAACATAGTTTTATAATTGTAATGTACTGTTAGTGTGTGTAACGTGCATAACTTTAAAGGAGGAAAATCAAAATGAAATTACTTGAGCTTAAGGATTCAATCAAGAACCTTATTATTGAATTGGAGGAAAACGGCACCGCTATAATAACAATGAACAGGCCAAAAGCCAATGCTCTTAACACAGAAATGCTTCTTGAAATTGAGAAGGTTTTTAAATGCATGGCTGAAGATGACACAGTTAAAGGCGTTATTGTTACTGCTCCTGGAGAGAAATTTTTTGTTGCCGGCGCTGATATAAACGGATTCCTTGAACTTGACGGAATGGGCGGAAGAGCAGCTTCAAAACTTGCTCAGGATGCTTTCCAAGCTATTGATGACCTTGAGAAACCTGTTATTGCTGCCGTTAACGGATACGCTCTTGGAGGCGGAAACGAGATAGCTATGGCTTGTGACATAAGAATCGCCTCAACAAAGGCAGTTTTTGGACAGCCTGAGGTTAACCTTGGCGTTATGCCTTGCTTTGGCGGAACACAAAGGCTTCCAAGACTTGTTGGCTATGGAATAGCCAAAGAGCTTATATTTACAGCAAGACAGGTTAAAGCTGATGAGGCTTACAGAATCGGCCTTGTAAATAAAGTTGTTGAGCCTGAGGAACTTCTTCCAGCCGCTAAAGAAATGATGGCTACAATACTTACAAAGGCTCCTCTTGCCATTGCCATGAGCAAAGTAGCAATAAACAAAGGCAAAGACCTTGATATGGTTGACGGACTTGAGCTTGAGAGAAACTGCAACGGACTTCTTTTCTCAACACAGGACAAAAACGAGGGTGTTTCAGCCTTTATTGAGAAAAGAGAAGCTAAATTTACAGGCAAATAATTTCATTATACATAAAAACGCTCCGCTTTGGCGGGGCGCTTTATTTTTTTCCCTCTTTTTCTTCCTCTATTCTTTTTATATGCGCCCCAAGCCGTCTAAGCTTTTCATCAATATGACTGTATCCTCTGTCAATATGCTGTATCTCGCCTATCTCGGTTTGACCTTCTGCTGCAAGGGCCGAAACTATAAGGGCAGCTCCGGCTCTCAAATCCGGCGCGTTAACTTTTGCCCCTGTAAGCTTTCTAACTCCCTCAACAACAGCTACACGTCCCTCTGTCTTTATATCGGCTCCCATTCTTTTAAGCTCGTCCGCCTGCAAAAACCGATTTTCAAAAACAGTTTCCGTAACTATGCTTGTTCCCTTTGAAATCGTCATAACACTCATGAATATAGCCTGCATATCAGTAGGAAACCCCGGAAACGGCATTGTTTTTATATTAAAAGCCTTCCTTTTGCCAACAGGATAAACATGTATGCCGTTTTCCGTTTCCTCAACGGCCATTCCACATTCCGCAAGCTTTGCCGCCGCCGGCTTTATATGCTCATAAACAGCGTTTTTAAGCGTTATATCTCCTCCTGTTATGGCCGCGGCCGCCATAAACGTCCCTGCCTCTATTCTATCCGGTATAACCGTATATACCGCTCCATGAAGTTTTTTAACACCAGTAACTTTTATTGTTCCATTTCCCACGCAAAACACCGACGCTCCCATCTGGTTAAGAAAATTAACAAGGTCTATAACCTCTGGCTCCACTGCCGCGTTTTCTATAACAGTCTCTCCCTCAGATAAACTCGCCGCCATTATTATATTTTCGGTAGCTCCAACACTTGGAAAATCCAGATATATATATCCTCCTAAAAGTTTTGGACATTTGGCCTCCGCTGTTCCATGCTCCTGCTTTATTTTGGCTCCAAGTATCTCAAATCCCTTAAGATGAAGGTCTATTGGACGGTTCCCTATTCGGCACCCGCCTGGAAGAGGCAGTTTGGCACTTCCGTTTCTTGCCAAAAGCGGACCCATAACAAGAAAAGACGCCCGCATTTTAACGGCCTCATGCTCGTTTGAAACATCTCCTCCAACATCAGAAGCCTTTATCTCAATTCGTTCCAAAATCTCATCATAGCTCACATTGGCTCCGGCTTTTTTTAAAATCTCAATAAGTATAAAAACATCGCTTAAAGGTGGAACACCGTTTATAACACACTTTTCGTCTGTAAGCAAACAGGCACATAATATTGGCAGAACCGCATTTTTGGCACCGCTTATATCAACCTCACCCAAAAGCGGACCGCTTTTTTTTACTAAAAATAAAGACATAATAACTCCCCCTTTTTATCTTAAAGTTATTATGCCTTTTAATTGTTTTTATATATTAAGAAATAACTGTTATTCGCCCGACAGAATAAGCCTGTCCATGTATAATTTCCCCGTTTTTGTAACAAAATTCCGTTCTTTTATCAATTTATAGTCGGTTCCCTGGGGAAAATCACCCTCATCAATATTAACTATAAAATCCGCCTCTATAAGAATATTAAGCAGCACATTGTCTTTAATATTATATGTATGGTGGTGTGATATTAAATAGCATATTTTGGAAATTTCATTTTCGTTAAATCCCGCTTTTTTAAGCAATGGCTCTGCAACAGCCGGACCAAGTTCTTCCTGTTTTTTCCCGTCGCAGGAACCGTAAATACGCTCGCTCTCGTGTATTCCTATGTCGTGAACAACAGCGGCAGCCTCAAGTATCTCCATATCACTTTCATCAACATCCTCTCCAAAAGCTATGGCTTTTGCAAAACCATAAACCTTTAAAGCGTGGTTAATCCGTTTTATATCTGTGCGGTCATAATCTATAAAATTTTTTAAAACATATGATACTCGGCTTCCCAATTAAAACACCTCCAAAAAATAAAACCGCGAACATAGCGCGGCTGAAAATGCACCTTACAGGATTCGAACCTGCGGCCTTTCGGTCCGGAGCCGAACGCTCTATCCCCTGAGCTAAAGGTGCCCTGCGCTTAATTTTAACCTTTTTTTCATTTAATGTCAATGGCGTAGCTATAACAGTTAATTACAGGTTAACAGGTTTATAGTATCAAAAAAATAAACCTATCTTTTGCGCATTCAATTTTTCAAAAAGTGAACATTTCTATGGCAAAATATACTATTTGTTTTAAACAATTACTTTATTAACTTAAAACCTTGGAGCCCTCAGCTTTTTCATATTTAAAAACCATAAATCTGTAACTGCTTACAGCAAAAACATATATATGGTATAATTATAGCAGCAATCTTTACGAGGTGATTTTATTGTTAATTGATTTTAATAATTTTGATGAAATGTCTATTTCTTCTCTTAACGGTGGCGATGGAACTGTTTTGGCAAAAATATTTATGGACAAATCAAACAAAATAATGATTAGCCGAATACCGCCTAAAGCCTCAATAGGACAACATAAACATGAAACAAGCAGCGAGATTGATTTTGTTTTAAGCGGTATTGGTAAAGCTATATGCGACGGCAAAACGGAAGAGCTTAAAAACGGCATATGCCATTACTGTCCAAAGCTTTCATCTCACAGCATAATAAACACAGGCGAAAGCGACCTTATTCTTTTTACAGTTGTTCCTGAACAATAAATCATAAAAGCGTGGTGAATTATATGGGTGAATTAGCCTTACTTCCAAATATAGGAAAAGAATTAGAGAAGCAGCTTAATATGGCCGGAATTTTTACATACAGCGAATTGAAACAGGAAGGGGCCAAAAACGCATGGCTTAAAATACAAAAGTTTGACAGTTCTGCTTGTATACACAGACTTATGTCCCTTGAAGGCGCTGTTGAGGGAATTAAAAAAAGCCTTATTGCCGCTGAAAAAAAGGCCGAGCTTAAAGAGTTTTACAATTCTCATAAAAAATCAAAAATTTAAAACAAAAAAATCGGAAGGCCGCAAAAATGGCTTTCCGATTTTCATTTCAATTTACTTTTGCCTGCTCAAGGCTTCTTTCAACGGCGTCCAATACAAGGCCTGAAGTTACTGAGCTGTATTCGTCTGGAACATAACTTAATTCCTGTTCTTTAACAACATAGTTTCCAATATTGTCGGCCGCGCTTTCAAAAAGTGGATAAAACACTGGTATTTCCTCAGTGCTTTCTTTAAGCTCAACCGATTTTATTTTTGTTTTAGACACCGTAACCTCAACCGTCACTTTGCCGTTATCAAGAACTATATCTGATGAGTATGTACCGGGGTTATAAACCTGATTGTTTTCGGACCTACCCGACAATATAAAATATAAAACCCCCGCTATAATGGCCGCTCCTATAACGGCAAAAAGCGCCGTTTTTATAATATCCCTGAATTTTAGAACCATAAACCTGTTAGCGCCCATAATCCTTCCTCCAAAAATATTTATATTGTATCTTATTTAATTAACTTCGGTTTTATGACTAAGATATTGCAAAGGACATTTTTTTTTAATATTATTAATATCAACAGCAAAGGGAGGTATTGAAATGGGTTTAATGTTTATAGTCGGCCGCGCCGGAAGCGGAAAAACGCACTTTTGCCTTAGGGAAATAGCTCAAAGGCAGTTAAAAAGCTCAAACGAAAAACTTTTTTATATAGTTCCCGAGCAGTATACCCTTCAGGCCGAAAAGGACCTTATAGGGCTTACTGAAAATGGGGTAATAATGCGCGCTCAGGTTTTAAGTTTTAGCAGGCTTTGCTATAACATACTTTCATTAAATGGCGGCCTTAATAAAACACCCTTAAGCGACACTGGAAAAACCCTTGTTATAAGAAAAATAATATCTGAAAATATGGATAAGTTCCTATATTTCCAAAACTGCGCCGGCCGTTTCAGTTTTACCGAGCAGGTTTGCGCCACAATAACAGAGCTGTTTAAATACGGAGTTTCTCCTGAAAACTTAAGCATGTCTTTTGAAAATGAAACGTCATCAGTAATGTTTATGAAGGCCCACGACATAGGAATTATATACAAGCAATTTATTAAATACATGAGCGAGGGCTACATCTCATCTGAAACATCTCTTGACATGCTTTACAGCAGCATGGAAGACAGTTCCTTT
>CAJFUS010000076.1 GCA_904420235.1 Candidatus Neoanaerotignum tabaqchaliae | reverse complement strand
CTTATATCTCCGTAAGATATTTTTATAAGCCCTCGTTTCTCAAGAGTATTTAAAGGCGACTGACTTACTGAAAGCTTTTTAATAACCTCACTTACGGGAACAGGGCCGTTATCTATTATATATCTTAACACTTTTCCCCTAATAATATCTGTCCCTTTTCCTTGGCAAAGCTTTTCGGCTTCCTTTTCAGCTGTTTCGTTATCAACTGAAACAGAAGCTGTTTTTATTTTGTTTTTAAGGTTAACACCAGGAGGAACCATTACTTTAAGGCACTGTGAAAGAGTTGTAAAATATTCCTCTTTAAGCCAAGTAGCAAGTTCAATCATGCCCTCGTCAAAAACTGGAATTTCATCAGGAAAATCCCGCACCATTTTTATTTTCTCAGGCGGAACCTCCGTTGTATTTTTTATTTTAAGACAATAACCCTCAACGGCAGTGTTTTTTGGGCCGAAAGGCACAATAACTCTCATACCCGATTTTGCTTTGCTCAAAAACTCAAATGGGATTTCATAATCAAATATTCTGTCAACCTCGGGGTTTGCATTATTCAAAATTATCTCCGCGTATATACCCAAACTATGCCTCCGGTTAAAATAAATTAAAAAGCCGCATTTTCACTTTTATTGCTGAAAACACGGCCATATTCGCTGTTTTAAATGCTGCAATTATAAATCGCCGTTCTCATCCTGCTCCGCATCTTCCTCAGCGGCAGCAGCCTCCTCGGCCTGTTTCTGACAAAGCTCGTCGCCGCATACAATATCACCGTTTTCTATAATTTTAAGTTTTCCTTGATAAAGCTCGTTAACGGCTATTGACACAGGTTTATTATCCTTTGTAACCTCAACAAGGGGCTCGGCATTGTCTATTAGCTGTCTGGCTCTTTTGGCCGCCGCTATAACTATTGAGTAGCGGCTTGAAGTAACGGCGCTGTCGTCGTTGCTTTTATTTATAACCTCAAGAAGGTCTGTATATGATGGTCTTAACATTCTTATCTCTCCTTATTTAAAATCCCTTATTTTATCAACATATCTTGCGCTTGCCATTTTGCTTACGTCAACAATTTCCTTTATACGCTTTACTGCAAGCTCAACCTCGTCGTTTACAACAACGTAATCATACTCAGGAATAAGCTCTATTTCCTCAGAGGCCCGTTTAAGGCGCTTTTCTATTGTTTCCATATCCTCTGTTCCTCTTCCGGAAAGCCTGTTTTTTAACTCTTCTCTGTTTGGAGGAATTAAAAAAACAAGCACAGCCTCAGGATATATTTTTTTCACCTGAAGGGCTCCTTGAACTTCTATCTCAAGTATTACATTATATCCTTCTTCAAGCTTTCCAACAACATAATCTCTTGGCGTTCCATAATAGTTTCCGCAAAATTCAGCCCATTCAAGAAGTTTGCCTCCGCCTATCATGTTTTTAAACTCGTAAACCGATTTAAAAAAGTAATGTTCTCCGTCTTTTTCATAACTTCTCGGCTGCCTTGTGGTGGCGGATATAGAAAGGGCATAAGTTCTGTCCTTTTTAATCTCCTCCACAACAGTGCCCTTTCCCGCTCCGGAAGGACCCGATATTACAATAAGTATGCCTTTATCTTCCATAAATTATTACTGCTCCTCAACATCTTTAAAATTAAGCCTTGAGCCTATCGTATCGCTTCCTATAAGGCTTAAAACCACATGTCCGCTGTCCATAATTATAACACTTCTCGTTTTTCTGCCATATGTGGCGTCAACAAGTGTTCCTTTTTCTCTTGCGTCTGATATTATTCTTTTAACAGGCGCCGAGTCTGGATTTACAACGGCTATTATTCTTGAGGCGTTTATAAGACTTTTAAAGCCTATTCCAACAAAATTATTCTCCACCTCAAGCTCTCCTTTATTCTATATTTTGAATCTGCTCACGAATTTTTTCTATCTCGCTTTTAAGTTCTATGGCATATTGGGTAACAAGAAGGTCGCTGGATTTTGAGGCTGAAGTATTGGCCTCTCTGTTCATTTCCTGAACAATAAAATCAAGTTTTCTTCCAACGGCGCCTTCGCTGTCAAGTATGCTCTCAAGCTGAGATATATGACTGTAAAGCCTTGTAATTTCCTCGTCAATGCAGCACCTGTCGGCAAAAACAAGAACCTCCGACGCTATGCGCTGTTCGTCAACAGGTACGTTTTCCAAAAGCTCGCTCAATCTTTGTTTAAGCTTTTGCCTATACTCCTCCGGAACAACAGAAGCTCTTTTTGCGATATTGTCGGTTGTTTCTTTTATTTTAGAGCATTTTAAAAGAATATCTTTTCTTAAAGCTTCTCCCTCAATGGTTCTCATTTTTATAAAGTTGTCAAGGGCCGTATCAAGGGCAGGCAAAAGAGTTTGCCACATTACGTCCTCATTTTCCTCAACATTCTCAAGGGTAAGAACGTCAGGAAATTTAGCCACAATATCAAGGGTGCTTTTGCTTTTAAGGCCGTATTTTTCTTTCAGATAATTAAGCTTTTCTACAACGGCGTCAGAAAGCTGCTCATTAAGCTTAACGGAAACGTCCTGCTGTGAAAAAGTCTCAAAGTTTATGTAAACGTCCGTTTTTCCCCTTAAAATTTTTTCACAAAGACGTTTTCTTATTCTGTCTTCCAAGCTGTTCATAAATCTTGGAAGTTTTATATTCATATCGTTATATCTGTGGTTAACCGATTTTATCTCAACGGTAAACCTGCGGCCGTCGCATTCGTTTTCTCCCTTTCCATAGCCAGTCATGCTTTTAATCATAAATAATTCCGTCCTTTTTTATTCATATACACTTGATTATAAAACAATTTAAGTAATATAATCAAGTGATATTAAAAAAATTATATCATTAACACACTTTGGAGGTACAAAAATGGCTTTTGACGGAATAGCTGTTGCTAATATAGTATTTGAGTTAAAAAACTCCTTAATTGGAGGGAGAGTAGACAAAATTTATCAGCCGCACAAAGACGAAATAATAATGTCCGTACGAAACAACGGAACATCAAAACTTCTTCTTTCGGCAAATCCCAGCCACCCAAGGCTTCACATAACAAAAATTCAAAAAGAAAACCCCATGACTGCGCCAATGTTCTGTATGGTCCTCAGAAAGCACATTGCCGGAAGCCGTATAACAAATATAAGCCAAGAAGGTCTTGAAAGAATAGTTTACATTGACGTCGAGGCCATGAACGAAATGGGCGACATGGTTTTAAGGCGGCTTATTATAGAAATAATGGGAAAACACAGCAACATAATACTTTCCGATGAAAACGGAAAAATATTGGACTCAATAAAACATATATCTCACGAAACAAGTTCTGTAAGAGAGGTTCTTCCCGGAAAGGAATATGTCCTTCCCCCTTCTCAAAACAAGCTCAATCCTCTTACGGCCGACTATGACACATTCAGGGATATGGCAAAATCTCGTTCAGGAATTAAAGTACAGCAGTTTATATATAAAACCTACACAGGTATAAGCCCTTCGGCGGCAAGTGAAATAGCTTTCAGAGCTGAAATTGACCCTGAAAGCTATATGGGAGAGCTTAACGACAGCGATATATACAGGCTTTTCAGCTCATTTTCATGTATTATTGAAATTATTAAACATGGTAATTTTTCACCTGAAATAATATCGGACCCAAAAACAAATAAGGTAATCGATTTCTATTCCTTTGAAAGCACACAATTCAATGGTTTTAAAAAAACGCATTTTGAAATCTTTTCCGAGCTTTTGGAAAAATTTTATTACGAAAAGGACAACGCCTACAATATTCAGCAAAAAGCCCACGACATGAGGCATATAGTTGCCCTTAATATTGAAAGGTGCGTTAAAAAGAAAGACATACAGGCAAAAACCGAAAACGACACAAAGGGCATGGAAATGTGGAAACTGAAAGGAGAGCTTATAACCGCAAATATATTCGCCATAAAAAAAGGTATGAAGAATTTTAGGGCCGTTAATTATTATGACGAAAATGCCCCTGAAATTGAAATAGCACTTGATGAAAACCTTACTCCCTCTGAAAACGCACAAAAATACTACAATAAATATAACAAAGCCAAAAGAACATTGGCGGCCCTTGAGATACAAAAAAAGCAAAACGACGACGAGCTTAAATATCTTGAAAGCGTTTTGGCCAATATAGATAACTCAACAGACGAGGCCGACATTAATGATATAAAAAAAGAACTTATTGAAGAAGGATTTATTAAAAGCCGCGGCGTTTCAAAAAATAAGTCTCAAAAACAAAAAAAATCCAAGGCGGCACACTTCATATCATCTGACGGATATGACATATTTGTTGGCAAAAGCAACATACAAAATGATGAGCTTACACTGCGCACAGCCAAGGGAAATGACATTTGGCTCCACACCAAAAACATTCCCGGTTCCCATGTAATAATAATAACAAACGGCACAGGAGAAGCCCCTGATTCTACACTTATTGAGGCTGCCATGCTGGCAGCATTTAACAGTAAAGCAAAAACCGGTTCACAGGTTCCTGTTGACTATGTCCTAAAAAAATTTGTTAAAAAACCGGCTGGAGCCAAACCCGGAATGGTTATATATGAAAAGAACAACACAATTTATGTAACTCCGGACGAGGAAAAAATAAAGGCCATATCTAAGGCCGATTTATAATATCAAAAAGTTAATTAAATTGTATCCATAAAAATCCAAAGCAGTTGTTGAAAATTAGCCGTCATTTGCTATAATAAGCCTTGCGGCTAATTTTATTTTAATTTTTTACGTTTTTACAAAGGAGAAAAACTATGCGCAGGCAAAATGACTTAGGAAAAGACCCTATACCATCGCTTGTTCTTAAACTGGCCATTCCATCAATGATAGCTCAGTTTGTTAATATACTTTACAGCATAATAGACCGTATATACATAGGCAACATACCAGAAACAGGAGCCTTGGCTCTTGCAGGAGTTGGCGTGTGCGGCCCCATAGTTACCCTCTTAAGCTCATTCGGAACCCTTGTAGGCCTTGGCGGTTCTATACTTGTAGCCATGCGTATGGGCGAGAAAAACCAAAAGCAGGCTGAAAAGATATTAGCCAACAGTTTTGTGCTTCTTGTTATTTTTTCCGCAGTTCTTACAATTTTGTTTTTGATTTTCAAAAACAGGCTCCTTATGTGTTTTGGCGCAAGCGAAACAACATTTCCCTACGCCAATACATATTTAAGCATATACACCATAGGCACGTTTTTTGCTCTTATGGCTATGGGTCTTAATTACTTTATAACATGCCAGGGATATTCCACAATAGGCATGGTAACCGTTCTTTTGGGAGCCGTTACAAACATTGTTCTTGACCCTGTTTTTATATTCCTCCTTCATATGGACACAGCCGGCGCAGCCATAGCCACGGTAATATCGCAAATGGTATCCTGTCTTTTCGCCGCCGGATTTTTATTAAGCAAACGTCCGCCCGTAAGAATAACATTCGGCGGGTATTCCCTTTCAATATGCAGGCGCATACTGTCTATTGGAATATCGCCCTTTCTTATATTGGCAACGGACAGCGTTATTATTATAATTATGAACTCAGTCCTTCAAAGAGCCGGCGGAACTGATGGCGACCTGCTTATAGCCAGCGCCACAATAGTTCAAAGCTTTCTTTCATTAATAACAGGCCCGATGCTTGGTATAAGCAGCGGAACACAGGCCATTATAAGCTATAATTATGGCGCAAACCTTGCAGGAAGAATAAAACAAGCTGAAAAAAATATACTAATCCTTTGCCTTATATTTACTACTCTTATGTTTATAGTATCAAGAATCTTTCCATACTATTTTGTTCGGGTATTTACATCATCGCCTGAACATATAGAGCTTTCAGTGTGGGGAATAAAAGCTATAACATTAGCCGTAATACCTCTTTCATTTCAGTATTGCTTGGTGGACTGCCTTACAGCCCTTGGCTGCACAAAAATATCCCTAAGTCTGTCCCTTTTCAGAAAAAGTCTGTATACATCATTCGTTATAATATTCGCCTTCGCTTTTCAGGCAAAAACGTCCTTTTTTGCAGAACCTGCCTCGGACCTTATAGCCTCCGCTATGTCAACGGCTGCATTTCTTCTTGTGTTTAAAAAGCACCTTGAAAAACGCAACAAACAAATTGAAGCTTCCGAAAACAAATCAGCAGCTATTCAAAATTAATAATATTCGCCGCTTTGTTGCAATTTTCGGCGCTTCATATCTTTAAGATAATACAATAACTCAGCAGAAATTTGTTGCTTCAATTACCGAATATTCAAAAACAGTTATGTTTATTTAATTAAAAAAGGCCGGTTAAACCGGTCTTTTCTGTTGTTATTTTTTCTCGTTCTTTTTTTCGTCCATAATTTTGTTCAGCTCG